>NZ_JBSWXU010000220.1:0-5950 GCF_056160785.1 Mycobacterium sp. ABE4_509
GCCGTGGCCGTCGCGGCCGCCGCACCTCGGCGGACTGCGGCGGTGCCGGTTCGGCCCGGTCGCGCAGTTCGGTGAGGTCGGGCACGTCGGCGTAGAGCGGAGCCGCGACCACCGGGAGCACCGTGGTGTCGAGATCGTCCTGGGCGGGGTAGGGCTCGGCGTCGGTGTCCGGCTCGAGTTCCGGTTCCGGTTCGACGACGAAGGCTTCGGGTTCGATGACGGCGCGATGGCGCTTCGGCCTGGTCGTCGCCGGGGATTCGGCGCTGATCTTGGCGATCAGCTCGGCGACGGTCAGCGGGGTGCGCGCAGCCCCGGAATCCGGCGCGCCGCCTGCTGCCGGCGGCTGCGGTGGGGTAGTCCAGTGAGCATCGGTCGTGTCGTCGTCGGGACCGGGACGGCCGGGAGTGGCGTGATCACCGTCACTCATCTTCCTACCGGCCTTCCAGCTACCGCTTGACTCTCACGGGTGCGCACCGTTGCGCACCGGGCACCCGGGGTGCCTGCTTACCGTCGTAAAGCACTGGTCACAGGCCCCGCCGCGGGGGCGGGACACATTGAACCCCCATCGTACTGAGACATCCTGAGAGACAGCTAGCCGAAAGCCGATGTCAGAAACGTCTCGATCCTGTTGAGGATCAGCCGCCGGAGTTCATCACATCGGCACCGGCCGGCACTGCGCAGTCGTCGGGGTCGTCGAGCCAGCCCTCCGGCAGGCTCACCGCCGCGGGGGAGCCCTGGCGGCCGCGCGGCCCGCTGGCAGCGTCGGGGAACGGCACGTCGGGGTCCAGCTCGCCGAGCAGGTCGTCGAGCTCTGAAATGGTCTTGACCAGGGCCAATGAACGCCGCAGGTCGGCGCCTGCGGGGAAACCGTGCAGGTACCAGGCGACGTGTTTGCGGATGTCCCGCATCCCTTTGTCCTCTCCGAAGTGGGCAGCCAGGAGTTCGCCGTGCCTGCGGATGATCGTCGTGACCTCGCCCAGGGTGGGCGGGTCGACCGGTGCCGCGCCGGTGAAGGCGGCGGACAACTCGGCGAACAGCCATGGCCGCCCCAGGCAGCCGCGGCCGATCACGACCCCGTCGCAGCCCGTCGCGGCCATCATGGCCAGCGCGTCTCGAGCGTCGAAGATATCACCGTTGCCGAGGACGGGAACAGCGGTGACGTGTGCTTTCAGGGCGGCGATCTGCTCCCAGTCGGCCGTGCCGGAGTACCGCTGCGCGGCGGTCCGGGCGTGCAGGGCCACCGCGGCCGCGCCCTCCTCGGCGGCGATGCGACCGGCATCGAGATGGGTGTGGTGTTCGTCGTCGATGCCGATCCGGAATTTCACCGTGACCGGGATACCCGCGCCTTCGGCGGCGGTGACCGCAGCGCTGACGATCTGGCCGAACAGCCGCCTCTTGTACGGCAGAGCGGCCCCGCCGCCGCGCCGGGTGACCTTGGGTACCGGGCACCCGAAGTTGATGTCGATGTGGTCGGCCAGGCCTTCGTCGGCGATCATCTTGGCCGTGGCGTAGGTGTTGGCCGGGTCGACGGTGTAGAGCTGCAGCGAGCGCGGCGACTCCTCGGGGGCGAACGTCGTCATGTGCATGGTGACCGGGTGGCGCTCGACGAGGGCGCGGGCGGTCACCATCTCGCAGACGTACAGGCCGCTGACGGTGCCGGCGCGGTTCAACTCGAGTTCGCGGCACAGGGTGCGGAACGCGACGTTGGTCACGCCGGCCATGGGGGCCAGCACCACGGGGCTGCGCAGCGCCATCGGCCCGATCTGCAATGCCTTGGCAGACCGGGCCGAGTGCGGCGCTTGGGTTGGCGCGGAGGTCACCGTCCCGGGGCGGAGCCGACCAGCTGCTCCTTGGCGGCCTTCTTCTCGGCGACCTTGGCCTGGCGTTCGAGGCGGCGCTGCTTGGCGATCTCGAACTTGTCGACCGCGTCCTGCAGCTCGTCGACCAGCGCGCCGAGGTCGTCGCGCATCCGTGCGCTCTCGCCGTTGAAGTCCTCGCGCTCGAAGATGCGCCACTTCTTGAGCACCGGCATCACGATGTCGTCGAGGTGGATGCGCGGGTCGTACACCCCGCCGGAGGCGATGGTGACGGCACGGCGCCGGAAGTCGGGAATGGTGTAGCCGGGCATCTTGAAGTTGCGCAGCACCTTGTGCAGGGACTTCATCGCCTGGTTCGGGGCGATCTCGAAGCCCGCCTCGGAGACGTCGCGGTAGAAGATCATGTGCAGGTTCTCGTCGGCCGACACGCGCTGCAGCAGCTGGTCGGCGATGGGCTCCTCACACGCCTTGCCCGTGTTGCGGTGCGAGACGCGGGTGGCGAGCTCCTGGAACGTCACGTAGATCACCGAGTCGAACAGGCTCTCGGCGAACAGGTCGGCCTCCACCTGCTGGTTCTGACCGGGGGAGAAGCCGCGGGTCATCTGCTCGATGCGCAGCATCTCCAGCTCGACCGGGTCGACGTTGCGGGTGACGACCAGATAGTCGCGCAGCGCGATGCCGTGCCGGTTCTCCTCGGCCGTCCACCGGTTCACCCAGAAGCCCCAGGGGCCGTCCATGGTGAAGTTCATCGCGATCTCGCGGTGATAGGCGGGCAGGTTGTCCTCGGTGAGCAGGTTCACCATCATCGCGACCCGGGCGACCTCGGACAGCTGTGACTGCTCGGGATCCCAGTCCTGGCCGCCGAGCGCGTAGTAGTTCTTGCCGTCGGACCACGGGATGTAGTCGTGTGGGTTCCAGTCCTTCATCATCCGCATATGGCGGTTGACCAGGGGCTCGACGACGGGTTCGAGTTCGGTCAACAGTTGCAGGTCGGTCAGGTCTTTCGACACGACACCTCCCAGTTATCTGTACCTAGTGGTTGCACTCAATATATCTGTGTACAGCGGTGACATTCAAGCCGCCACGCGGCGGCTCACACCCAGGTCGGCAGCCGTTTCACCGGCCCGCGCCGCTGAGCAGTAGCTCAGCGCAGTGGTCGATGAACTGCTCCCGGGTCGCGGACAACCTGCCGTCGAGGTAGGCCGTGAACAACGCAGTGAGTGCCCCGATCAGGCCCGTCGCAACCATGGCCTGCGCCGTCGGGTCGGTGATGCGGGTCAGTTTGTGCTGGAGCAGTTCGATGAAGTTCGGCATCCACCGGGCGCCGGACTGTGCCAGCACCGGCTCGGCCTCCGGGGCCAGTAGCAGCACCCGTCCGCGTACCGGGTCGTCGACCATCAACGCCACGAAGCGCTCGACGGCGTCGCGCGGGCTGTCCGACTCCATCAGGGCGGCCATCGCCGCGGCGCACACCTCGTCGTAGACCGCGGCGACGAATTCGTCGCGGTCGGTGAAGCTCTCGTAGAAGTAGCGCTCTGTCAGGCCGGCCGCCCGGCACACCGCGCGCACCGTCAATCTGGGGCCGTCCGGACTGCCCAGCAGGCCGATCCCGGCGGCGAGCAGTTCGTCGCGACGCAGCGCCCGCCGGTCGCGCAGCGGAACGCCCGACCACCTGCCGCGTCGTTGACCGGACGGCACAGCTCTCCTAAGCTCTCATGTGACAACGCCTGTAGTCAGAATTCCGTGTGGCTCCCGACGGCTCGAAGGGAAATTCGACCAGTGACTCAAGATACGTCCGCAGCACGTCCTGCGACCACGGGATCGGCCGCCGACGCCGAGCCGGTCGCCGCCGGCTGCCCCGTCAGCGGCGGATACGACGCGCCTGCCCAGCCGCTCGGCCCCGACTCACTGACCTGGCGGTACTTCGGCCAGTGGACCGGCATGCTGCAGGGGCCGTGGGCCGGGTCGATGCAGAACATGCACCCCCAACTCGGCGCCGCGGTGCAGCAGCACTCGATCTTCTTCCTGGAACGCATGCCCAGACTGTTCCGGTCGGTGTACCCGATCGGCGGCGTGGTGTTCGACGGCGACCGCGCACCGGCCACCGGCGCGCAGGTGCGCGACTACCACATCGGCATCAAGGGCGTCGACGACCAGGGCCGCCGCTACAGCGCGCTGAACCCGGACGTCTTCTACTGGGCGCACGCCACCTTCTTCAAGTCCACGCTGCTGGCCGCCGAATGGCTCGGCGGCGGACTCACCGAGGAGCAGAAGCGCCAACTGTTCGACGAACACGTGCAGTGGTACCGGATGTACGGGATGAGCATGCGCCCGGTCCCCGGCAGCTGGGAGGAATTCGGCGAGTACTGGGACCACATGTGCCACAACGTGTTGGAGAACAACTGGGCGGCCCGGGCCGTGCTCGACCTCTCTACGATGCCCAAGCACCCCTCGCTGCAATGGATGCCCGACTGGATGTGGCGGGCCAATGTCACGGCGATGCAGCAGTTCTTCAACTTCGCCACCGTCGGCCTGTTCGACCCGGCGGTGCGCGAACTGATGGGCTACACCTGGTCCCCGCGCCAGGAGTGGTTGCACCGCGAGTTCGGCAAAGCGGTCTACCGCATCACCAGAGTGCTGCCCAAGCGCCTGTTGATGCACCCGCGCAAGCGATCGGCCTGGGACCGCGCCCACGGGCGGCTGCCGGCCGACGCCCCGCTGGTGGAAACTCCGGCGCGCAACCTCCCGCCCGTCGAGTATCGCGACGACCCGCACTTCTACAGCCCGAAGGTCTGAGCGCCGACAGCAGCGCGCCGAGGTTTGTCCCGGCCGCTGACCGGCTAGTTTGGATGTCATGCAAGCGCCGGAGATCCTGGGCGGACGCTACGAGCTGAGGGGTGTCCTCGGCCGCGGGGGCATGGCCGAGGTGCGCGATGCCTGGGACCGCCGACTGGGCCGGCCGGTTGCGGTGAAGCTGCTCTACCCGGGCGTGTGCACCCTGCCCGACACCCGTCGCCGCTTCGTCACCGAGGCGCACGCCGCGGCGGCGGTCAACCACCCCCACGTCGTGGCCGTGCACGACACCGGCGTGCACGAGGGCCGGCACTACATCGTGCTGGAGCGGCTGACCGGCCTGAGCCTGGCCGATGTGCTGGCCCGCGGCGGACCGCTGCCCGCCGAGCATGTCCGCGCCATCATCGGCGACGTGCTGTCCGCCTTGCAGGCCGCGCACTCCAGCGGCGTCCTGCACCGCGACATCAAACCGGCCAACATCCTGTTCACCCCATTCGGCGGGGTCAAGATCGCCGACTTCGGTGTGGCGAAGAGCGCCGACACCCCGCAGACCCTGACCAACCGGGTCTTCGGAACGATGGCCTACCTGCCCGCCGACCGGATCGCCGGCCGGCCCGCCGTCGCCGGCGACGACCTCTACGCCCTCGGCGTCGTGGCCTACGAGGCCCTGACGGCGCGGCGGGCCTACCCGCAGGACAATCTCGCCGCGCTGGCCGACGCGATCAACGCCGCCGCGCTGCCGCCGCTGAGCGTGCTGCGCCCCGACATCGACCCCGCGCTGGCCGCCACCGTCGACCGGGCGATGGCCCGTGACCCGCGCTGGCGGTTCCGCACCGCCCAGCAGATGCGCGCCAGCCTGGACGCGAGGGTCGAACCGCCGCGACGCTCCACCGGCGTGCTGGTCGCCTGGGCGGCCGTCCTGGCCGTTCTGGTGATTGCTGCGGTGGTCTTGGCGCTCTGAGCGTTCGCCCAGCGTGACCTGCGCAGATGTCGCCGATCCGAGGTTGTGCCAGCATAGGGTGGAGCATCGCTAACCGAGCGGTCGCGGTCCGGTAACGATCCGCGCGTCGTATTCAATTTCAGGAACCGGTGCTGTACATTGCTGCGTTTCCACGTATCTTGCTATGCGTGGGTCGTCACTCGATAGCCAGAAAGCGACGCAACCCGTCGGTGTACGTGGCCTCGGTGTGCGCGCCGGCCGCCGTGCTGCTGTTCGCCAAGGGGGACCCCGGTCCGCCGGTCGAGGTCGCCGAGGTTGAGCCCGTCGCGCAGTCCGCACCGCCCGCTGCGCCCCCGGCGCCCGTGGTACCTGGACTCGAGATCGTCGCCGCGCCCAGCGC
>NZ_JBSWXU010000221.1:0-5917 GCF_056160785.1 Mycobacterium sp. ABE4_509
GGCGACGGCACCGTGGCGGCCGCGGCGGAGGTGGCGGTCGCCGAGGGCGTCCCGCTGGCGGTCTTCCCCGCGGGCACGTTCAACCATTTCGCCAAGGACATCGGGTGCGACACCACCGCCAAGACCATCGCCGCGATCCGGGAGGGCCGCGCGTCCCATGTCGACCTGGTCTGCCTGAACGAACGGCAGATGCTGGTGAACACCGCGAGCATCGGCGCCTACCCCCGGTTCGTGCAGACCCGGGAGAGGCTCGAGCACCGCATCGGAAAACCGTTGGCCGGCATCTACGCGATGTTCCACACGCTGCGCCGCGACGAGTCGGTACGGATCTCCTACGACGACAAGACCCTGCAGACGTCGTTGTTCTTTCTGGGCAACTCGACCTATCTGCCGTCGGGTTTCGCCCCGGCGCGGCGCACCCGGATGGACGACGGCCTGATCGATGTGCGGATCCTCGAGACCGGGCGCGCCCTGGCGCGGGTGCGCATCCTGGTCGGGCTGGCGCTGGGCCGGCTGACCCGCAGCCCGCTCTACCACGAGTTGCGGGTGCCCGAGTTCGCGTTCCGGTCGGAGGACGGGCCCACCGTGCTGGCGCTCGACGGGGAGGTCGGCACCGAGATCACCGAGGCCACGTTCACCGCGCTGTACCGGAAGTTGCCGGTGTTCCGGCCGGTCGCCTGATGCGCGGGCCGGCCGGCGGTACGACCAGCAGGCATGCCGCAACGTAGGTGTAGCCCAGCGCCCAGCCGGCGATCACGTCGGAGGGATGGTGCACGTTGAGCACCACCCGGCCGACCCCGATGGCCACGATGACGATCAGGCCGACCGTCAGCGCCGCGGCGCGCCCGCGGCGGCCCAGTGCCGGACGTGCCACGACGTAGAGGGCCAGCACCGCCACCGTCACCCCGAGTGCGTGACCGGACGGGAAGGACAGCCCGTAGGCGGTGACCAGTGCGGTGTCCGGGCGCGGGCGGTCGGCCAGCGCTTTGGCGATCTCGGTCACCACGCCGCTGAGCTCGACGGTCAGCAACAGGAACAGCCCCACCCGGAACCGGCGCCGTACCAACGCCGCGACGATCACCACCAGCGTGGCCACCCGGAACACCGCCGGCCCCAGCACTGCGCAGAACACGTTCCATGCCGTCACCCAGCCCGGATGTGCCTCCCCGAAGCGGGCCAACGGTTGCAGCGCCGCGTCGTCGAGGGCGGTCAGCCAGCTCCACTGCCAGGCGTAGCCCACCCACATCAGCAGATACAGCCCCGCGCCGGCCAGCGCGGTGCCGAGCAGCAGGCCGCGGTTCGTGGTCATCTGACCAGAACTACCACTCAGGTGGCTGAGCTACCGTGCACGGATGGCCGTCATTCTGCGCAGGCTGCTTCGCATCGGCAGGCTTCCCGGCGCGCTGCGCGCCGAGGTGGAGCTCGAGGGGATCCTGTTCTTCGACGAATATGTCCCGGTCACCCGGCGTTTTCACGGTGCGGTGCCCGGGCTGCGCTCGGCCGGCAGCATCGCCAGCTACGTCGGCGCGCTGGCGCTGACCGAACGGCGGGTGCTGGGCACGCTGTCGTCGGTGCCGAAGCTGGCCGGGCGCATGATCGACCTGCGCTGGGACGCCCCGCAGGCGGGCAGCGTCAGGGCGGAACTGTCGACCACGGGGCTCACGCTCGACGTCGACGTGGCCGAGGTGGACAGCCGCTGTTCGGGCGAGTTGTCGCTGCAGTACAAGACCGACATCGCCGCCGACGTGCTCGACCGGTTGCCGCGCACCTCGCTGGCGTTCGACGCGCCGCCGGAATTCGTGTTCCAGGCGGTCGGGGTGGCCTACCACCCCTAGGGACGGGCCCGCCGCTACCGCACCTGGGCCACCACGAACACCCGGCGGAACGGGAAGAAGGTGGTGCGGTCAGCGCCCGGCGGGTAGGAGCCGTCGGCGTTGGCGGGGTAGGCGGCGTCGAGCATCGGGATCAGCTCCGCGCGAAACTGTAGCCACTGCGCCTGGCCGAGCGCGTCGCGAACCGGGCGAAGCGCCGTGCCGGTTATCCACTCCAGCACCGGGTTCGCCCCGCTCAGCTGGTGGATGTAGGTGGTCTCCCAGGCGTCGACCGAACAGCCCGCGTCGGTCAGCAGACCGGCGTAGTCGGCGGCGGGCCGCACCGCGTCTTCATCCAGCGGCGAACCCGACAGCAGCGCCGACCACGACGGCCGAGCCACCAGTTCCCGGACCACCCGGTGCGACGGCGCATCGAAGTTCGCGGGCACCTGAAACGCGATCCAGGAACCTGCCGCCAGCTCCGACACCCACCGGACCAGCAGGTCGGGGTGCTCTCGAACCCAGTGCAGCACCGCGTTGCTGACCACGACGTCGGTGTTCGGCTGCGGTGTCCAGTCCCGCACATCCCCCACCCGGGCGGCGATGCCGCGTTCGCCGGCGGCGGCCACCATCTCCGGTGCGGAATCCCAGGCTTCGATCGTCGCGCCGGGCCACCGGGCGGCCAGCGTCTCGGTCAGATTGCCCGGACCGCAGCCGAGGTCGACCACCCGGCGTGGCTCGCGGGCACCCACCCGGGACAACAGGTCGAAGAACGGCCGGCCGCGGTGGTCGGCGAACGCCAGATAGGTCTCGGGATTCCACATCGTGCCAGTGTGACCCGCCGGTGCGGCGTTAACATGCCAGACGTGGACCCCGAGCCTCTGCCGGAACCGCCCATCCCGGTTCCAGACGTTCCCGGTGCCGATGCGACAGCGCGTGGTCTGCCCCGGCGGTCCGACCTGACGCTGCGGCAACGGCTGCTGGTGGATTCCTCGGCGGTCGCCGACCTGGCCCTGCGCACCTCCATCGCATCGCTGCTCAGCGCCACCATGGTGCCGACGGTGGCCAGTGCGCTGCGCGGATCGCAGCCCGGCGTCGAACGCGACCACCTCGAGTTCTATGCCGGGCTCGCCGCGGCCGGCGATCCGCAGCGGTCCTTCCCCGCCCCCACCGTGCCGCCCCGGGTGTCGTCGCGGGCAGCCAACCCGGTGGCCGAGTGGATCGCCCACGGCAACGTGCGCAACATCAAGTTCCACAGCAGTTTCGAGGCGGTCAACCCCGCGCTGCGCGAGCAGTGCCGCGGTTTCGAACGCAACAACGTCGTCCACGCCCAGCACTGGCGTCACCACAACGGGCCGCGCCCCACCCTGTGCGTCATCCACGGCTTCATGGGTTCGGCGTACCTGTTCAACGGGTTGTTCTTCTCGCTGCCCTGGTTCTACCGGTCCGGCTACGACGTGCTGCTGTACACGCTGCCGTTCCACGGAAGCCGTGCCGAGAAGTACTCACCGTTCAGCGGATACGGCTATTTCGCCAACGGGTTCTCGGGTTTTGCCGAGGCGATGGCCCAGGCGGTGCACGACTTCCGCTCGGTGCTCGACTATCTCGAGTTCACCGGTGTCGACCGCATCGCGTTGACCGGAATGTCGCTGGGCGGCTACACCTCGGCGCTGATCGCCAGCGTGGACGACCGTATCCAGGCGGTGATCCCGAATGTTCCGGTGGTGACCCCCGACCGCACCGTCGACGAATGGTTCCCGGCCAACAAGGTGGTCGCGTTGCGTGACCGCCTCGCCGGGACCGACCCCGAGCTCGTCGACACCGCGACGATGTACTCCTCGCCGCTGAACTACCGGCCACTGCCGGCCAAGGAGCGACGGCTGATCATCGCCGGTCTCGGCGACCGCCTGGCGCCCCCCGAGCAGGCCGAAATCCTGTGGCGGCACTGGGATCACTGTGCGTTCCACTGGTTCCCGGGAAACCATGTGCTGCACGTGAGCCAGCCGGACTACCTGCGCCGGATGACCCGCTTCCTCGGCGAGTTCATGTTCGACTGAGTGCTGCGGCCGCCGGCCAGCTCAGCCGCGAGGTCAGTGTCGGCGGCAGCGCCGCGGGATCGCCGGGCAGCCTGTCATCGGATGTCGGCGCCAGCGCGGCGAGGGCGACTCCGTGCAGACCGTGGTAGGGGGACAGTCCGGACAGCGGCGCCCTGGCCGCCGGCCGCTCCGTGCTGCGCAGCGCGCAGACGGCCACCAGTTCCGGGTGCGACCGACTCCCGGTGAATTCCAGTGCGGTCCATGTCTCGGCCGCCCCGGCCGCCCAGACGGCCGCCAGGCTCTCAGCCAGTTCGTCGTCGACCGCGATCCGGTACGCGGCCAGGTAGCCGTGCTCATCGGCCAGCCCGCGCCAGGTCTCCCTGGCCCCGCCGGCCCCAGCGGCTGCGACCGGCTCGGTCCCGGCCGCGACGTCGACGTCCCAGCCCATCTCCCTGAGGTGATCGGCCAGCCTCCGGGCACACAGCTCGGCGGTGTCGCGCAACGGGATACTGGCCGAACGAGCCGACAACGCGGCGATGTTGTCGACCGCGCCCAGGGTCAGCCCGACCCAGGTGGTGCGCGCCCCGTCGACGTCACGGCTGGTGACCCGGACCTTGTCGAAATCGATGCCGTAGCGATCGAGATAGCCGACGAGCAGCTCCAGCGGCAGTTGCTCATCCGCGCGCGGGGTGACCTGCAATGCCACGGTGGTGAACTCCGAGGAGTGGTGGCTACCGGTCCCCCGGCCGCGACGGCGCCACATGGCGAACCGGCGGGCGATCATCGTCGTCACGAAAAGTCCACGCCACCATGCGAACAGCACCACCAGCCAACCGATCGCGACGCCGAGCAGCCACCGGTCCGCGGTGGAGTCCCACGGGTAGGCCATGGCGGCCGGGATGGCCACCAGCAGGGCCAGACTGAGCCGGACCATCATGACGTTGCGTCCTTCCGTTTACGGCTCGCCACCACGGCGGCGAGCACCGACAGCGCCAGCACTCCCGCACCGGTGAAGGCCACGATGCGCGGCACCGGATCGACCGGCGGAGGTGGCGGCGGGGCCGAGATCTGGCGAACCGCAGCGGGATCGACCTCCACCTCGGCCGGAACATTCCAGGTCAGCGCCGCGACGGGGTCGACGGTACCGGCGCCGACCAGGTTCGACGGCGAGCGGGCGGCCCCGTGCGCGGTGGCGGTGATCCGGTCGACCACCGCAGGAGCACTCATGTCGGGGAATCTGCTGCGCACCAGGGCGGCGACTCCGGACACATAGGCGGCCGCATAGCCGGTGCCCTGGATCGGCACCAGCTGCTGTTCGTTGTCCGGCATGCCGTTGGCCAGCCCACCGCCGTCGGCATTGCTGACCGAGGTGACGTCCTCACCCGGGGCGGCGACCCCCAGCCACGGCCCGGGCAACGTGAACGGCGACGGCGCTCCGTGCGGCCCCAGCGAACCGACCGACAGCACATAGGGTTGCCACCACGATGGAACCGACAACGTGGTGACGCTGTCCCAGTTCCGTGGGTCGGCGGGCCGGGCGGCGTCGTTGAGGGGGTTGGCCGTACACCGGGCGCCGGTGCCCCGACCACTCGACGTGTCACCGGCGGCGGCGACGATCACCACGTCGCGCTCGACCGCCGCGTAGCGCAACGCCGCCCCCAGCGCGGATTGGTCGATATCGCTGCCGGCTGGGATGCACGCCCCGACAGAGATGTTGATCACGCGCGCCCCGAGATCGGCGGCCCGGACCACGGCCCGGGCCAGTGTGTCGACCTCGATGCCGGCGCGGGTCAGTGCCGGATCCTCGCCGGGGTCGCGGGGCGCGAAGTGTGCGGAGGTCTGCCGGATGGACACGATCTGCGCCGCCGGCGCGACGCCGGAGAAGCCATCGTCGCCGGGTTGTCCCGCGATGAGTCCGGCGACCAGGGTGCCGTGTCCGTCACAGTCGGTGAGCCCGTCGGTGTCGGCGACGTAGTCACCGCCGGCCTGGACGTCGGGCAGCCGCGGCCCGGGTGTGACGCCGGTGTCGATCACCGCGACCAGCTGGCCCTCGCCGCGGCTGTGCCGCCA
>NZ_JBSWXU010000222.1:0-5878 GCF_056160785.1 Mycobacterium sp. ABE4_509
GTGCCGCGCTGGGTAGTGGGTGCCTGGATCCTCGGGGTGGCCGCACTGGCCGTCGCCGCCGGCGATCGCCCGTGGCAGGGACCGGTGGCCGTGCTGGTGGCGCTGGCGTGCAGTGCCGCGCTGGTCGCGCACTGCGTCCGCCGGTTCGGCGGCATCACCGGAGACGTGCTCGGCGCCGCCGTGGAGGTGACCACGACCGTGGCCGCGGTCGGGATGGCCATCTCGGTGGGCTGAACGGCGCCCTCAGCTGAGCCGGGCCATCCAGCCGTGGGTGTCGGCGAAGGTGCCGCGCTGGATTCCGGTGAGCGTGTCGCGCAGCGCCATGGTGATCTCGCCGGGCTCGCCGTCGGCGATGGTGAACTCTCCCTCGGCGTGCTTGACGTGGGACACCGGTGTGATGACGGCGGCGGTGCCGCAGGCGAACACCTCGGTGATCTCCCCCGCGGCGGCCTTCTTCTGCCACTCGTCGACGTCGATCTTGCGTTCCTCGACCGCAAAGCCCGCGTCGGTGGCCAACTGCAGCAAGGAATCCCGGGTGATGCCGGGCAGCAGTGACCCGGACAGCTCGGGGGTGACCAGGCGCGCTGTACCGCCGCTGCCGAAGACGAAGAACAGGTTCATCCCGCCCATCTCCTCGACGTAGCGGCGTTCGATGGCGTCCAGCCACACCACCTGGTCGCATCCGTGGGCGGCGGCTTCGGCCTGGGCCAGCAGCGAGGCGGCGTAGTTGCCGCCGAACTTGGCGGCGCCGGTGCCGCCGGGCGAGGCGCGCACGTATTCGTGGGACAGGAACACGCTGACCGGCTTGATGCCGCGCGGGAAGTAGGCCCCGGCGGGAGACCCGATCACCAGGTAGCGGTACTCGTCGGCCGGTCGCACCCCGAGGCCGGGCTCGGTGGCGAAGATGAACGGGCGCAGATACAGCGATTCCTCGCCCCCGGCGGGCGGCACCCAGATCTCGTCGACGGCGATCAACTGGCGCAGCGACTCGATGAACAATTCCTCGGGGAGCTCCGGGATGGCCAGCCGACGCGAGGATGTCCGCAGCCGGGCCGCGTTGGCCTCCGGCCGGAACGACACGATCGAACCGTCGGCCCAGCGGTAGGCCTTCAGCCCCTCGAAGACCTCCTGGGCGTAGTGCAGCACGATCGCCGACGGGTCGAGCTCGATGGGGCCGTAGGGCAGCACGCGCGGGTCGTGCCAGCCGCGGCCGGCGGTGTAGTCGACCGACACCATGTGGTCGGTGTGGAACTTGCCGAAGCCGGGGTTGGCCAGGATTCCGGCACGCACCTCGTCGCTCGCCGGGGTCGCGTTGCGCTCGACGGTGAACCCGAGGCCATCAGTCATGAAAGCGATTGTATAACCGGCCCGCCAGCGATTTACGCTCCCTGGTCCGGGCCCGGTTCAGCGGGTGCGGGTGTCGACGAACGGCGGCTTGACCACTTCACATTCGATGAGCCGGCCACGCACGTCGACCGCGACGTGGTCGCCGTCCGCGACCCCGGCGGCGGTGTCGATCAGCGCCAGTGCGATCCCCACTTTCAAAGTGGGAGAGAAGGTTCCCGACGTGGTGATGCCGATCGGCGCGGCGCCTTCCTGCGAGCCGGCCAGCACGGTGAGCTCGCCGCGCAGTACGCCGCGGCCGAGCGCCTTGAGCCCGCGCAGCGTGCGTCGCGGACCGGCTTCCTTCTCCGCCAGCAGTGCCGTACGCCCCCAGAAGGCGTCCTTCTTCCACCCGACCGCCCAGCCGCAGCGCGCCTGCAGCGGCGAGATGTCCAGCGACAGCTCGTGGCCGTGCAGCGGGTAGCCCATCTCGGTGCGCAGCGTGTCGCGGGCACCCAGCCCGGCCAGCTGCCCGCCCGCCGCCCCGACCGCGTCGACCAGGGCGTCGAACACGACCCCCGCCTGATCCCAGGCCGGTAGCAGTTCGTAGCCGTGCTCACCGGTGTAGCCGGTGCGGCACACCCGCACGTCGGCGCCGGCGTAGGTGGCGTCGGCGTAACCCATGTAGTCCATGTCGGTGGGCAGGCCGAGGCCGCCGACGACGTCGGCGGACCGGGGCCCCTGCACGGCCAGCACGGCTCGGGACCGGTGCAGGTCGGTGACGGTCACACCGGCTGGTGCGTTGTCCTGCAGCGCGGCGACGACGCCGCTGGTGTTGGCCGCGTTGGGCACCAGGAAGATCTCGTCGTCGGAGACGTAGTAGGCGATCAGGTCGTCCATGACGCCGGCGAGGTCCCCGCCGTCGGTGCAGCACATCGTGTACTGGGCTTTGCCGAGGCCGATCTTGCGCAGGTCGTTGGTGAGCGCGGAGTTGACGTATTCCGCCGCCCCGGGACCCTTGACCAGGGCTTTACCGAGGTGGCTGACGTCGAACAGGCCCACCGCCTCGCGGGTGGCGTTGTGCTCGGCGACGGTGCCGGCGTAGGACACCGGCATCAGCCAGCCGCCGAATTCGGCGAAGCTCGCGCCCAGCTCGCGGTGTCGGTTCTCCAGGGGGCCGGCCAACAGGTTGTCACTCACGCCGAACCAGACTAGTAGCCCAGTGGCTAGGGTGAGTCCTCGTGAGCCCCGTCAGCACCTCATCCGGTTATCCGTCCCCCACCGTCGCCGTGGCCAGCACCCTGCCGAAACGCAAGGTCGACTCGTCGGTCCTGATCGTCGGAGTGCTCAGCGGTGACGACGACGCGCCGGCCACCGTGGTGGGCAATCCGTATCTGGACGCCGAGGCCGTCGGCGAGATCGAGGTGGCGCTCGCGGCGCTGGGCGCGAAGGGGGGCGCCGAGCAGGTGACCCGGGTGGTGGTGCCGTCGCTGCCGGTGGACAGCGTGCTGACCGTGGGGTTGGGCCGGGAGCGCGACCAGTGGCCCGCCGAGACGATCCGGCGGGCTGCCGGGGTGGCGGCCCGCTCGCTGTCCGGGGTCCAGAACGTGTTCACCACGCTGTCCGACATCGACCTCGAAGCGTCGATCGAGGGGCTGATCCTGGGCGCCTACCGGTTCAGCGCGTTCCGCAGCGACAAGACCGCACCGAAGGACGCCGGGGTGGCCAAGATCAGCGCGCTGACCCCCGACACCAGAGCGGCCACCAAAGAGATCGCCAGCCGGGCGGCGGCGGTCGCCGCGGCGGTCGCGACCGCCCGGGATTTCGTGAACACCCCGCCCAGCCACCTCTACCCCGCCGAATTCGCCAAGCGGGCAAAGGCTTTGGGGGATGCCGCCGGCCTCGGGGTCGAGGTGCTCGACGACAAGGCGCTGGCCAAGGACGGCTACGGCGGGATCGTCGGCGTGGGCAAGGGTTCCTCCCGCCCGCCGCGGCTGGTCCGGTTGACCCACCGTGGCGCCAAGAACAAGAACAGCAAGTCGGTCGCGCTGGTCGGCAAGGGCATCACGTTCGACACCGGGGGCATCTCGATCAAGCCCGCCGCCAACATGCACCACATGACCTCCGACATGGGTGGGGCTGCCGCGGTGATCGCCACCGTGGTGCTCGCCGCACAGCTCAAACTGCCGATCGACGTCGTGGCGACCGTTCCGATGGCCGAGAACATGCCGTCGTCGACGGCCCAGCGCCCGGGCGACGTGCTGACCCAGTACGGCGGCATCACCGTGGAGGTGCTCAACACCGACGCCGAGGGCAGGTTGATCCTGGCCGACGCGATCGTGCGGGCCTGCGAGGACGAACCCGATTACCTCATCGAGACGTCCACGCTGACGGGCGCGCAGACCGTCGCGCTGGGCTCGCGCACGCCCGGGGTGATGGGTAGCGACGAGTTCCGGGACCGGGTGGCCGAGATCTCGCAAGCTGTCGGCGAGAACGCCTGGGCGATGCCGCTGCCCGAGGAACTGAAGGACGACCTGAAGTCCACGGTGGCCGATCTGGCCAATGTGAGCGGGTCGCGCTTCGCCGGGATGCTGGTCGCCGGGACCTACCTGCGGGAGTTCGTCGCCGACGGCGTGCAGTGGGCCCACATCGACATCGCCGCGCCGGCCTACAACTCGGGCGGCCCGTGGGGATACACCCCCAAGGGAGGTACCGGGGTGCCCACGCGGACCATGTTCGCGGTGCTCGAGGACATCGCCGCGAACGGCTGAGGAGTTCGTGGGCCTGGATCACCAGTCCAGTGCGGGCGGTCGGTTGGCCAGTTTCTGCACCACCCACTGGTTGAGCGACACGCCCTGTTCTGCGGCCTCCATCGTCAACCGGGAGTGCAGTTCGCCCGATGTGCGGACGAGGAAGTTGCCGCTGAAATCGTGATCGGCGAACGGTTCCGGCGGCTCACCGCCGATCGCCCCGGCCATGTCTTCCAGGTAGCGGTCCGTCGCCGTCTCCGCACGGGTCATCGCCTCGGAGGCGGTGGGCCCCGCCTCCCGCAGCGGCGGTATCTCCAGGCAGCGGGCGACGTATTGTCCGCTCCTGGAGGAGAATTCGACACGGTAGGTATAGCGGTGACTCATCCGCGCAACGCTAACCTGGCGCGGCCGCGGCAGCGGTCACCAATCCGGCCACCGGTGCCACTTCTGTCACATGCACCACACCAGTCGCTCGAAGCTTCCTGCTGTCGTTCCGACAATCCGGTATCGCCGACGCTAGCGGCCTGCCCGATATCGCGGGCGATAGCGCATTCGCCGGGCGACACCCGCAGCCCCGGCAGAGGCTGCCGGGACTGATGTTGCAGACGGTGTCGATGTGACCTATCCCGCGGAGCCCGGGTCAGCACCTCCTACAGCAGGCTGCCGCCGCGGGCCGTGCTGCGCATGACCGGCGGAAGCGCGTGCGCGGCCCCGTAGACGAGATACGCCTCGGGCGTCACCGGCCGCACCGCCTTGTTCTTCACCACCGCATCGAGGATGGCGACGGCGACCTTCTCCGGACCGTAACGCCGCACGGCGAAACCGCGCTGGGCGCGGCCGCGCACCGCCTCGGCATCGGCCCGGCGCAGATCAGGCAACGAAAAGCGGGTGGACCCCACGATGTTGGTGCTGACCACACCCGGACAGATCGTGGTCAGGCCGACACCGGCGGCGTCGAGTTCGGCGCGCAGACAGTCCGAGAACATGAACACCGCAGCCTTGGACGTGCAGTACGCGTTCATCGCGCTCAGCGGTGCGTAGGACGCCATCGAGGCGACGTTGACGATGTGGCCGCCGCTCCCCCGCGCAGCCATGCGGGTGCCGAAGGCGCGGCAACCGTTGACGACACCGCCGAAGTTGATGTCCAGCACGCGGTCGAATTCCTCGGCCGGGGTGTCCAGGAAGAAGCCCGCATGCCCGACCCCGGCGTTGTTCACCACGACGTCGGGCACCCCGTGGTGCGCGCACACCTGCTCGGCGAACGCCTCGACAGCGCCGGCGTCGGCCACGTCGAGCCGGTAGCTGTACGCCGCGCCGCCCTGTGCGGTGATCAGCCGGGCGGTCTCGGCGAGCCCGGGCTCGTCGACGTCGCTGATCACCACCTCGGCCCCGGCCCGCGCGAACGCGATCGCCGTCTCCCGGCCGATACCGCTGCCGGCTCCGGTCACCGAGACCAGGGTGTCGGTGAAGGCCTGCCGCGCCCGGCCGACCTGAGCCCGCCTCAGCTCGCGGGCGGCAGGCGCGCCGTCGAGGTGGTCGGCGAACTGGGTCACCGCGCGGGCCAACACCTGCGGGTGCGAGGTCACCAGCGCGTGCCCGCCCTTGACGTCGCGGCGCCACAGCCGCGTCACCCAGGCCGCCATGTCGTCGTAGACGTGCGGCGCAACGAATTCGTCCTCGGTGCCGACGATGAGCTGGACCGGCACCTCGAGGTGCAGGTCGCTGCCGGCGGCGGCCAGGTTGGCCCGGCAGTGCTTGTCCGGCAGGGCCCGCGGCGCGGCGGCGGCCAGCTTGCCGAGCTGCCC
>NZ_JBSWXU010000223.1:0-5835 GCF_056160785.1 Mycobacterium sp. ABE4_509
GTGGTGGGCGCCGCCGACGCCAGCGTCGATCACCACGCCTGGTCCGCTGCGCCGTGGACGACCCGGCCGGGCTGGCCGATTCCCGGCCGGCCCGCCCCGCTGCACCCGAACGCCGAGGGCATGGCCGCGGTCGCCGACCTGGTGATCGGCGCACTGTGATGATCGAGTTGCGTGAGCTGACCAAGAGTTACGGCTCGGTGCGCGCCGTCGACTCGCTGACGTGCACGATCGAGCCCGGCGTGGTGACCGGGTTCCTGGGCCCCAACGGAGCGGGCAAGACCACCACGATGCGGATGATCCTCGGGCTCGACCGCCCGACATCGGGCACCGCCACCATCGACGGCCGGTCCTACCGGCAGCTCGCCGATCCGTTGCGCAGCGTCGGCGCCCTGCTCGATGCCCGCCGGCTGCATCCGAACCGGTCGGCGCGCAACCACCTGCGCTGGATCGCCGCGACCAACCGCATCGCCTCGGGCCGCGTCGACGAGGTGCTCGACATGGTGGGGCTGACGTCGGTGGCCGGCGCGAAGGCCGGCACGCTGTCGCTGGGGATGAGCCAGCGCCTCGGCATCGCGGCCGCGCTGATCGGCGACCCGCCGGTGCTGCTGTTCGACGAACCGGTCAACGGCCTGGACCCGGAGGGCATCCACTGGGTGCGGACCCTGATGCGCACGCTGGCCGGTGAGGGACGCACCGTCTTCGTGTCCAGTCATCTGCTGGCCGAAATGGCCAGCACCGCCGACCGGCTGGTGGTCATCGGCCGGGGAAGGCTGATCGCCGCCACCACCGTCGACGAGTTCGTCGCCCGCTCCGGCGCCGCCGCGGTGCGGGTGCGCAGCCCAGCGCTCGGGCAGTTGCGCGCCGTGCTCGCCGGCGCCGGGCTGACCGTGTCGGCCGGGCAGGGTGCGCTGACGGTGCAGGAGACCACCACCGAGGCCGTCGGGGAGCTCGCGGCCCGGCACTCGATCGTGCTGCACGAGCTCAGCGTGCAGCAGGTGTCCCTGGAGCAGGCCTATCTGTCGAGCACCGACGAGGCCACCGAATACCGGGGCACGTCCCGATGACCCGGCCGCACACGCCCCGGCACTGGGCGGCGGTGGTGAACGCCGAGCGGATCAAGCTCGTCACGGTGCGCTCACCGCTGTGGGCCACCGCCGCGGCCGTGCTGCTGAGCCTCGGCATCACCGCGCTGCAGGTGGCGACCAGCTACCGGCCGATGACGGTGCCGGCCGCGGTGCTGGGCGTCGCGGTGTTCGGTGTGCCGGTGCTGATGGTGGTGGCCGCGATGACGGTCACGGCCGAATACCGCACCGGCCTGATCCACACCACGTTGATGGCGGCACCGGATCGCACCGTGGTGCTGCGCGCCAAGGCGGTGGTCGCGGCGGCGTTCTCGGCGGTCGCTGCGGCCGCGATGACGCTCGGGGCGGTCCTGGTGGCCGGTGCGGCCGGGCCGGGTGGGTGGCGCGCCGCGGCGGCGATGGCGCTCTACGCGGCGCTGGCCGCGGTGCTCGGGGTCGGGGTGGCCGCCCTGCTGCGTCACACCGCGGGTGCGGTCACGGTGCTGCTGCTGTGGCCGCTGCTGGTCGAACCGCTGCTCGGCAATCTGCCCGGTCAGGCCCCGTGGATCGGGCCGTACCTGCCGTTCGCGAACATGTTCGACTTCCTCGACGTGTCGTGGCTGTTCCCCGCCTACGCCCGTCCCTGGGGCGAACTGGGCTCGCTGGGATATTTCACCTCCGTCGTCGCCCTGGTTTTCCTCGTCGCGGTTGGCACAATGAATCGCCGTGACGCCTGACACGACCGCGCACATGCTGACCCTCAAGCTGCCGCACCTCGACATCGCGGCGCTGTCGTGGGGGCCGCCGGACGGGCGGCTGGTGCTGTGCCTGCACGGATTCCCGGACAGCGCCTGGGGGTGGCGCGCGTTCGCGCCGATGCTGGCCGAGCAGGGGATGCGGGTGGTGGCGCCGTTCTCGCGCGGTTACGCACCCACCGGCCCCGCACCCGACGGGGACTACCACATCGGTGCGCTGATGTACGACGCGCTGGCGGTGTACCGCGAGCTCGGCGCCCCCGACGACGCGGTGCTGATCGGCCACGACTGGGGTGCGTTCACCGCCAGCGCGCTGGCCGCGTACCCGGATTCGCCGTTCGCCGAGCACATCACCATGGCCGTGCCGCCGGTGGGGGCGATCACCCGGGTGCGCGGCTCGTGGGGCCGGCAGCTGCGGATGGCCCCGCGCCAGCTGCGCAACAGTTGGTACATCGTGTTCTTCCAGTTGCCGTCGCTGCCGGAGCGGCTGTTGCCGCGGGTCATTCCCCGGCTGTGGTGGGACTGGGGGCCGCGGGGCTACCAGACCGACGTCGAACGCGACGATGCGCTGGCCGCGCTGCCCAGCCCGGCGCACCGGCGTGCGGCGGTCGGCTACTACCGGGCGCTGGCCCGGCCGGGCCGTCCGGCGGCGCGCTACGCCGATCTGCACAGCCACCGGTTCGCGGTGCCCCGGGTGCCGATCCTGCACCTGCAGGGCGGCCAGGACGGCGCGATGATCGCCGACTACGCCGAGCCGATCGGTGCCGTGCTGCCCGCCGGAAGTCGCGTGCACACGCTGCCGGCGGCCGGGCACTTCCTGCAGATCGAACAGCCCCGGGAGGCCGCCGACGCCGTGCTGCGGTATCTCGGGGACCGCGCGGACGCGCGCTAACGTGGTGAGGTGACGCCCACAAGACCGGCGAGGACGCCGATCGCCCGAACTGCCGCCGTCGCGCTGTCCGTCGCACTGGTCGTTGCCGGCTGCGGTCGTGAGGTGCAGACCGAGCCGGTGCCGGCGCCCGACCCGTCGCGGGCCGCCGAACTGGCCGCGCAGTTCGCCGAGGACCTCCGGCGGTCGGTGACGGTGGATGCCACCATGGCCCACCTGAGCGCCCTGCAGCAGATCGCCGACGAGCACGACGGCAACCGCGCCCTCGGTACCTCCGGGTATGACGCCAGCGTCGACTACGTCGCCGGGGCGTTGCGGGACACGGGTTTCGAGGTGACGACCCCCGAGTTCGAGGTGCGCCTGCCCTGGGCCGACGAGCCGACGCTGACTGTGGCGGGCGACGGTGTCGAGGCCCGGCCGCTGGAGTACACGGTCGGCACACCGCCCGACGGGGTGTCCGGCCTCCTGGTGGCCGCGCCGGCCGAGGACACCCCGGGCTGCACGCCCGACGACTACGACGGGTTGGCGGTGCAGGGTGCGGTGGTGCTGGTCGATCGCGGGTCCTGCCCGTTCGGCGCCAAGCAGACGGTGGCAGCCGACCGCGGTGCGGTCGCGGTGATCATCGCCAACAGCGAGGACGAGGACCGGATGGGCGGCACGTTGGGTGCCCAGACCGACGTGCGCATCCCGGTGATCAGCGTGCCGCGGTCCACCGGGGCGCGGCTGCGTGAGCAGGCCGGGGCACCCACCGACATCCGGCTCAACGCCGGGGTGCGGGTCGAGACGACCCGCAACGTCATCGCCCAGACCACCACCGGCTCGACCTCCGATGTGGTCATGGTCGGGGCGCACCTGGACAGCGTCGCCGAGGGCCCGGGGATCAACGACAACGGATCGGGTGTGGCCGCGGTGCTGGAAACCGCGCTGCAACTGGGCAGTTCGCCCGAAGTCGCCAACGCCGTGCGGTTCGGGTTCTGGGGCGCCGAGGAATACGGTCTGCACGGGTCGTCGGACTATGTCGGGTCGCTGAACGACGACGAACTCACCGACATCGCGCTGTATCTGAACTTCGACATGCTCGGCTCACCCAAC
Source organism: Mycobacterium sp. ABE4_509 (assembly GCF_056160785.1). NCBI lineage: Bacteria > Bacillati > Actinomycetota > Actinomycetes > Mycobacteriales > Mycobacteriaceae > Mycobacterium > Mycobacterium sp. ABE4_509. The sequence continues at coordinate 3,798 of NZ_JBSWXU010000223.1, forward strand.
CCGGGCTACTTCACCCTCGACGGGGACCAGTCGACGATCGTCCGCGGCGAGGGTGTGCCGCGGGTGCCCGAGGGCTCGGCCGGCATCGAGCGCACCCTGGCGGCCTACCTCGACTCGGCGGGCAAACCCGCCGAGGATTCGTCGTTCAACGGCAGATCGGACTATGACGGCTTCACCCGGGCCGGGATCCCGGCCGGCGGGCTGTTCTCCGGCGCCGAGGCCGAGAAATCGGTCGAGCAGGCCGAGATCTGGGGCGGTGAGGCCGGTGCGAAGTTCGACCCGGACTACCACACCGAGCGCGACACCCTGGCCAACATCGACCGGACCGCGATGGAGATCCTCGGCGGCGGGGTGGCCTACGCCATCGGCCGCTACGCCCAGGACCAACGGGGCCGCAACGGGATACCGATCCGGGAGGACCGCACCCGCCATCAACTCACCGAGTCGTGAGAGCGGCTGTCCGAAGGGCGGAACGACAGCAGCCGCATGCCGTGATAGACCAGTAGCGCCGCGATGGAGCCCAGCGCGATCCCGGTGAACGTCAGCCCCCCGATCGTCCAGCTGAAGTCGGCGATGCCGATGATCAGCGGGATGGCGGCGGTCATCTGGTTGATGGGACGGCTGAAGTCGACGTGGTTGGTCAACCAGATCCGCACCCCGAGAATGCCGACCAGGCCGTACAGCACCACCGTCGCGCCGCCGAGCACGCCCGCCGGGATCGCCGAGATCACCGCCCCCACCTTCGGGCACAGCGCCAGCGCGATCGCGACCAGCGCCGCGACCCAGTAGGCCGCCGTCGAGTAGACCCGGGTGGCGGCCATCACCCCGATGTTCTCCGCGTAGGTGGTGGTCGCCGACCCACCGCCGAAGCCGGCCAGCGTGGTGGCCACCCCGTCGGCCGCCAGCGCCCGGCCCATCAGCGGATCCATGTCGGTGCGGGTCATCTGGGCCACCGACTTGACGTGGCCGATGTTCTCGGCGATCAGCGCGATGACGGCCGGCAGGAACAGCGGCAGCACCGACCAGGCGAACGTCGGGGTCTGGAACTCGGGTAGCCCGATCCAGGCCGCGTCGCCGATCGCGGAGGTGTCCACCCGGCCCAGGACCAGGGCCAGCACATAGCCCGCCGCGACGGCCAGAACGATCGCCAGCCTGCCGATCATGCCGCGGAAGAACGCCAGCACCGCGACCATGAGCACCAGCGTGACCGCTGCGACGATCGGGTCGGCCTCGAAGTTGGTCTTCGCGGTGGGGGCCAGATTGAACCCGATCAGAGCCACCACCGCGCCCGTCACCACCGGCGGCAGCACGACGTCGAGCCAGTGGGTGCCGGCCACGTGCACCACGGCGCCCACCACGATCAGCAGCAGCCCGACGGCGACGATGCCGCCGAGGGCGCTGCCGGCGCCTTCGGTGCCCAGCGCGGCCAGCACCGGGGCCAGCACCGAGAAGCTCGATCCCAGATAGCTCGGCAGCCGGTTTCCGGTGATCAGCAGGAACAGGATCGTCCCGATACCGGAGAACAGCAGTGTGGTGGCCGGTGGGAAGCCGGTCAGCACCGGCACCAGGAAGGTGGCCCCGAACATCGCGACCACGTGTTGTGCACCCAGCCCGATGGTGCGCGGCCAGCTCAGCCGTTCGCCGGGGGCGACGACGAAGTCGGGGTCGGTGCGCGAATCGACGCGCTTCCAGGTCAGGGGAGGCAGGGGCGAAGGCACTCGGGCTGGCACCCTGCGACTACACACCATGGCGGTGGCGGCCGCCAGCCGCGGGCGCTCACGATATCGTGGGCGCCATGGCGCGCACCGCCAGCGACGAGGCCCGCCGACGGCCCAAGGACCGGAAAGCGCAGATCGCGCGTGCCTCGGCGGAGGCGTTCAGTGAGCTGGGCTATCACGGGGTCAGCATGGAAGCGATCGCGGCCCGCGTCGGTATCTCGGCGGCAGCCCTGTACCGGCACTACTCCAGCAAGTACGAGTTGTTCCGCGGCGCGGTGCTCAGCCTGGGCCAGCAGCTGGTCGACGGCACCGCCGGGACC
>NZ_JBSWXU010000224.1:0-5826 GCF_056160785.1 Mycobacterium sp. ABE4_509
GCACGGCCCCTCCACCCGGTGCGCCCGCACCGACCGGTGCCGGCGCACCGACCGCAAACGGCACGAGGACCGGCGCGCTCAGTGGGGCGCCGACCGATCCGACCACCGGCGCTCCGATGCCGGCCACCGCGTCGACCACATCGGGTGCCACCGGCTCCTCGAGCGGCGGCATCCACCCAGCCGCCACCCCCAACCCGAGGAACGGGCTCAGTAGCGGCGGCCCAGCAGGCAACCCTTCACCGAAGGCGCTCTCGGAACCGGCCGCGTCCTGCAGCGGCGAGACCGGTCCGGGCGGCCACGGCCAGGTCCAATCTCCGTGGTCGCAGAAGTCGTACCACCAATGCCCGTCGTGGGTCTCGTCCCCGTCGTCCTCAGGGTCCCCGTCATCGTCGTCGTGGGGGCTGCCGGGGACCTTTTCGGGCACCTGATCGTCGGCGGTTGTGACGGTGGCCGAGGCGTCGAGCTCGTCCTGGTCTGTGGGGTCTTCCAGGCCGTCCGGGTCTTCTGGGTCCCTGGGGACTTCTGGGACTTCCAGGACTTCCAGGACTTCCAGGACTTCGAGGTCTTCAGCGACTTCGAACTGCCCGAGTTCTTCGAGGTCTTCCAGGCCGGTGGAGACACCCGCTCCCCCGCCGGCACCGCTCGATCGGTCGGATCGCCCGCTGGTGTCCGTGCCGCCGCCGGAGGCCCGCTGCCCGGCCGTGCTGCTGTCCTGGCGATCGGTACGCCGGGGTTCGCCGCTCGAACGGGTGGTCGATGCGCCACCGCCGCTGTTCGAGTTCTCGCCGTCACCCGAGGAGGCGGGTTCGGCGAAGGCGGTGGCAGTCCCGGCCGCACCCACCAGCAGGCCGGAAGCCACCAGGCAGGCCGCTGCCGCGACACGCGCACCCGCACCCACGTCCTCACCACCCCTCGAGGCGTTCGGCCCCGTCCGACCCGATGATGGACAGATTCTCGCACAATCTTCGCGATCGATTTGCTGCGAACTCCGATCGCCCCGGGGTTCGGGGCGCGGGCACACCGTTGCGCGGTGAGCGCTAGGGTTGACCGTTGTCCCCACCGGATCCGCAGCGGGGACCCGCCGACGACAGCACGGGAGGCCGCAGGGATGGGTCTGTTCAGACGACGCAAATCCCGGGCGACCCGAAAAGCCGAAGCCCGCGCGATCAAGGCGAAGGCCAAGCTCGAAGCGAAGCTCTCGGCCAAGAACGAGTCCCGTCGCTACAAGGCCGAGCAGAAGGCGGCCGCCCGTGCCCTCAAGGCGCAGCTGCGCGCCCAGCGGGAGAGCGACAAGGCGGCGCTCAAGGTTGCCGAGACAGAGCTGAAAGCGGTACGGGAGGGCAAGCTGCTCTCGCCCACCAAGATTCGGCGCGCGCTGACCGTGTCACGTTTGCTCGCCCCGATTCTGGTGCCGTTGGCCTACCGGGCCTCGATCGCCGCCCGCGGTCTGATCGACGAGCGCCGGGCGGACCGATTGGGCGTCCCGCTGAGCCAGCTGGGCCAGTTCTCCGGACACGGGGCACATCTGTCGGCCCGGGTGGCGAGCTCCGAGCAGTCGCTGCGGATGCTCAGCGAGAAGAAGCCCAAGGATGCCGAGACCAAGCAGTTCGTCGCGGCGATGACCGAGCGCCTCGACGACCTGGCGGCCGCGATCACCGCCGCCGAGAGCATGCCGTCGGTGCGGCGGCGGGCGGCGCACGCCGCCATCGGCGAGCAGCTCGACGGCATCGACGCCGACCTGATGGCTCGACTGGGCGTGCTCTGATCGAATCGAACGGACCCCACTGGGTGCCGGATCGCTGAACCCCGTCAGGTGCCGCCTGGCATGATGGGGGCCACTGCCGGGTGCCCACACACTCAAAGGAGCAGCAACATGGCAGACCAGCCGGATCGGCCCGACGAGAGCCCCGAGGCCGCCGTGCCCCCTGCTGCCGAGCCTGCGAAGAAGCCGCCCGCCGCCAAGAAGGCGACGCCGGCCAAGAAGGCCGCCAACAAGACACCGGCGAAGAAGACGCCGGCCAAGAAAGCGGCTGCGAAGAAGGCCCCGGCCAAGAAGGCTCCCGCGAAGAAGGCCCCGGCGAAGAAGGCGGCCCCCGCGAAGAGGACACCGCCGCCGGCCGCCTCGCTGCCGCCGACGGCCGATGAGGTGCTCAACTCCGCTGCCAAGGAGGCCGCGGCGCATGCGAAGTCGACCGTCGCCACCGCCGCCGACGTGTCCGGCCCGCCGGTACACGGCAGCGGCGGGGACGTCCCCGTCAAACCCATCGCGGCCGCGCTGATCACCGGCCTGTTGGCGATCCTGGCCGTGGCCTGGGTGGCGCGGCGCGGCGGCGACTGACGGCGGCTCCCGGGGCTGAGATACTGGCGCGGTGACAGTGACGACGCGCCCCACCGCCGACCTCGTCGACGACATCGGTCCCGACGTCCGCAGCTGCGATCTGCAGATGCGTCAGTACGGTGGCCGGACCCTGTTCGCCGGCCGGATCTCAACCGTGCGGTGCTTCGAGGACAATGCCCTGCTCAAGTCCGTGCTCTCCGAACCCGGCGACGGCGGGGTGCTGGTCATCGACGGCGACGGTTCGGTGCACACCGCTCTGGTCGGTGACGTCATCGCCGACCTGGGCCGGTCGAACGGGTGGTCGGGCGTGATCGTCAACGGTGCGGTCCGCGACGCGTCGACGCTGCGCACCCTCGACATCGGCATCAAGGCACTGGGCACCAACCCGCGCAAGAGCACCAAGACCGGTGAGGGCGTGCGCGATGCGGCCGTCGAGTTCGGCGGGGTGGTCTTCCGCCCCGGCGACGTCGCCTACAGCGACGACGACGGCATCGTGGTCGTCACCCCGGGCTAGTTCGGACTGACCGGCCCTGACCGACTCAGGCCGGTGTGGTCGCCGGCGCTCGGTGCCGGGAGAACTGCAGCGCTTCGTCGTCGACCTTGCCCCGCCGGATGAGCTGCAGGTCGAGCAGATAGTTCTGCTTGAGCCGCCACGGCGCCCGGGAGCCGGACTTGGGCAGGTAGTCCAGGGCCCGGAGCACATAGCCGGGCGTGAAGTCCATCAGCGGGCGCTCATCGACGCTGTTGCCCGGGTGCGCGGGCTCGACGGTGTCGAAGCCGTGGTCGTCCATGTAGTTGATGACCCGGCAGAAGAACTCGGACACCAGGTCGGCCTTCAGCGTCCAGGATGCGTTGGTGTATCCGAGCGTGAAGGCCATGTTGGGCATGCCGGTGAGCATCATGCCCTTGTAGGCCATGGTCTCGGTGAGCTCGATGGGCTCACCGTTGCGAGAGATGGACGCGCCGCCGAACAACTGGAGGTTCAAACCCGTTGCGGTGATGATGATGTCGGCGTCGAGCTGCTCGCCTGAGCTCAGCCGGATACCGCTGGCGGTGAACCGGTCGATGGTGTCGGTGACCACGTCGGCCTTGCCGGAACGGATGGTCTTGAACAGGTCCCCGTTCGGCGCCAGGCACAACCGCTCATCCCACGGGTTGTAGCTGGGCCCGAAGTGTTTGGCCACGTCGTAGCCCTCGGGCAGCCGTCGCTGCGCCATCGTCATCAACGTCTTGCGCATGAAGTTCGGGAAACGGCGGGCGATCTGGTACTGCGCCGACTGGAACACGATGCTCTTCCACCGGTTGACGACGTAGGCCGCCTTGGTGGGCAGTGTCTTGTTCATCCGCACGGTGAAGGGGTCGACGTCGGGCAGCGAGCCGATGTAGGTGGGCGAGCGCTGCAGCATGGTGACGTGCCCTGCGCCCGAGTCGGCCAGGGCCGGAATCAGTGTGACGGCGGTGGCGCCGCTGCCGATGACCACGATGCGCTTTCCGGCGTAGTCGAGATCCTCGGGCCAGTGCTGCGGATGAACGATCGTGCCTTCGAAGTCGTCCGCCCCGGCGAACTCCGGTGAGTAGCCCTGGTCGTAGTTGTAGTAGCCACTGCACGCCATCAGGTACCGGCAGGAGATCTCGACCTGCTCGCCGTCCCGTTGTACCCGTACGGTCCAGCGGCCCTCGGCATCGCTCCAGTCGGCGGAGGTGACGTTCTGGCCGTAGCGGATGTGCTTGCCGATGCCGAACTCGGCGACCGCCTCCTTCAGGTAGGCCATGATCGAGGGCCCGTCGGCGATGGCCTTCTCCGAGGTCCAGGGCTTGAACCGGAATCCGAGGGTGAACATGTCGGAGTCCGAGCGGATGCCGGGGTACTTGAACAGGTCCCACGTTCCGCCGAGGTTGTCCCGGCGTTCGAGGATCGCATAGCTCTTGGTCGGACAGCGGTCCTGGAGATGCCAGGCGGCGCTGATGCCGGAGATGCCGGCTCCGACGATGACGACGTCGACAAATTCGGTCATGGCGTAAAGCTATCAACGCAGTGTCGAGCGGGTCAACACCATGTTGAGGATATCGACAGGGTGTAAAGTCTTGGCCGTGACCGTCAGCCAGACCCGCCCCGCCCGGGGCCGCCGCGCCGCGCGCCCGTCCGGCGACGACCGCGAACTGGCCATTCTGGAAACCGCCGAACGCCTGCTCGCCGACCGCCCACTGGCCGAGATCTCGGTCGATGACCTGGCCAAGGGCGCCGGGATCTCCCGCCCGACGTTCTACTTCTACTTTCCGTCCAAGGACGCGGTGCTGCTGACGCTGCTCGAAAGGGTGATCACCGAAGCCGACACCGCGCTGGAACGGCTGATCGCCGACCGGCCGGCCGAGCGGCGCGAGATCTGGCGGCAGGGAATCGACGCCTTCGTACGGACCTTCGGTGCGCATCGCGCGGTGTGCGCGGCCACCGTCGCGGTCAAGTCCACCCACTCCGAGGCCCGCGAGCTGTGGGCCAAATCGATGCAACGCTGGATCGACCACATCGCCGCGGTCATCGAGGCCGAGCGCACCGCCGGCACCGCACCGGTCACCGTGCCGGCCGTCGAGCTGTCCACCGCGCTGAACCTGATGAACGAGTCGGTCATGACGGCGGCGTTCGCCGGCCACCAGCCGGCCATTCCGGACGATCGGGTGCTCGACAATCTCGTGCACATCTGGATGACCAGCATCTACGGTCAGGTCCCCTAGCTTGTCGGGGCCCGATGCGAACATGTGTTCGTGTCGGTCTCCGGCTCCGCCAGCATCCTGCACGCTGACCTCGATTCGTTCTATGCATCGGTCGAGCAGCGCGACGATCCGTCGCTGCGTGGACGGCCGGTGATCGTCGGTGGCGGCGTGGTGCTGGCCGCCAGCTACGAGGCCAGGGCCTACGGGGTACGTACCGCGATGAGCGGCCGGCAGGCCCGGACGCTGTGCCCGCACGCACTGGTGGTGCCACCCCGGATGTCCGCCTACTCGCAGGCCAGTGCGGCGGTCTTCGAGGTCTTCGCCGACACCACCCCGCTCGTCGAACCGGTGTCGGTCGACGAGGCGTTCCTCGACGTGTCGGGGTTGCGACGGCTGGCCGGCAGCCCGGTGCAGATCGGCGCCCGGCTGCGCGGCCAGGTGCGCGACCGGGTCGGGCTGCCGATCACCGTCGGCATCGCCCGGACCAAGTTCCTCGCCAAGGTCGCCAGCCAGGAGGCCAAACCCGACGGCCTGCTGCTGGTTCCGCCGGACCGTGAGCTCGCGTTCCTGCACCCGCTGCCGGTGCGCCGACTGTGGGGAGTCGGCGCGAAGACCGCCGACAAACTGCACGCGCACGGCATGGCGACGGTCGCCGACGTCGCCGAGCTGAGCGAGACGGCGCTGGCCTCACTGGTCGGCGGCGCGATGGGCAGGCAGCTGTTCGCGCTGTCGCGCAACATCGACCGGCGCCGCGTCCGGTCCGGGCAGCAGCGCCGCTC
>NZ_JBSWXU010000225.1:0-5702 GCF_056160785.1 Mycobacterium sp. ABE4_509
GGCCTGCTCGGCGCGGCGGCGCCGGGCCGCCCACAACGCTGTCGCGCGCGCCTGCGCCGCCGTCGCGGCGGATTTGAGCTGTTCGCACCGCTCGACCATGGCCCGCAGCTCGGCCTCACCCGCAACCGGATCGATGTCGAACAAAGTTTCGAACATGGCGCCGACGCTACCCCGGGCCACCGACATTTAGCGCGAACGCAGATCCTTGCGGAGGATCTTTCCCGAAGCGGATTTCGGCACCGCGTCGATGAACTCGACCTGGCGCACCTTCTTGTAGGGCGCCACCTGCCCGGCCACGAAGTCCATCACGGAGTCCTCGGTCAGCCCGGAACCGGCCTGCTTGACCACGAACGCCTTCGGCACCTCCTCGCCGGCGTCGTCCGGCACGCCGACCACCGCGGCGTCGGCGATCTCCGGATGGCTCAGCAGCACCGCTTCCAGCTCGGCCGGCGGCACCTGGTAGCCCTTGTACTTGATCAGTTCCTTGAGCCGGTCGACGATGTAGACGCACCCGTGCTCGTCGACCTGGGCCAGGTCGCCGGTGTGTAACCAGCCGTCGTCGTCGATGGTCGCCCGGGTGGCCTCGTCGTTGTTCAGATAGCCGGTCATCACATTGGGTCCCTTGAACCACAGTTCGCCGGTCTCGCTCAAACCCTCTGCGGGAATGCCGATCTCCTCGCCGGTCTCCGGGTTCACGATCTTGGAGGCGGCGTTGGACACCGTCCAGCCGACCGAACTCAACGGTGCCTCGGTGCGCATGTCGTGCTCGCCGTAGTCGAACGGGGTGATGTGACTGACCGGGCTGAGCTCGCTCATCCCGTAGCCCTGGACGACGGTGCAGCCCAGTCGTTCGGCTACGGCATGGCCCAGGTCGGCGTCCAGCGGTGCGGCGCCCGACATCACGACGTTGAGCGAGGACAGGTCGTAGTCGTCGATCAACGGATGCTTGGCCAGCGCCACGGCCACCGGCGGTGCGATGAAGGCGACGGTGCACCGGTGCTCGGCGATGTTGGCCAGGAAGGCCTCGAGGTCGAAGCCGGGCATGATGACCAGCCGGGCGCGGGCGTGCAGCGCCGCGTTGAGCAGCACGGTCATGCCGTAGATGTGGAAGAACGGCAGCACGGCCAATACCACGTCGTCTCGGGTCATGCCGTGCAACGGCCGGATCTGGGCGACGTTGGCGACCAGATTGCGATGGGTGAGCATGACGCCCTTGGGGTTGCCCGTCGTGCCGGAACTGTAGGGCAGCACGGCCAGGTGCGCAGACGGGGCGAAACTCACCTCCGGTGCCGGAGTGCCCGGCGCGAGCAACTCCGCGGCGTTGGGATGGCCGTCGGCGTCACGGCCCGCGCCGTCGAGCACCACCACGTTCTCGGCGGGCAGGCCGGCGGCCGCGGCGCCCTCCCCGGCCTGCGGCAGCAGCGCGCTGACGGTCATCAGCATCGAGGCGCCGGAGTCGGTCAGCTGCTTGGCGATGTCCTTGGCGGTGAACAGCGCGTTGATCGTCGTCGCCGTCGCCCCGGCCCGCAGGATGCCGTGGAAGGCCACGGCGAACGCGGAGCTGTTCGGGGCGAGCAGGCCCACCACGTCGCCGACGCCGTGGCCCCGGCCGGCCAGGGCGCCGGCGAACGACTCGATGCGGGCGACCATCTCGCGGTAGGAGGTGTGCCGGCCCGACTTGGCGTCGATCAGGGCGACGCGGTCGGCGTCGTCCTCGGTGTCGGACAACCCGTCGAACAGGTAGTCGTAGACACTCGCGGTGGGGATGTCGACTTCGGGGAAGGGGCTCGAGAAACTCATGGCGACTCCGATCGAACCACGCGTGCGGCCGCGGCGGGTCAACGTTCGTCGAGCTGCCTGATCAATTTCTTGGCCGCGACCATCCGGAACGAGGCATCGGTCAGTTCGGCGACCTCGTCCCAGTCCACCTGGGCGGCGTCGAAGTCCAGGCCCAGCCATCCGAACGGGCCCATGTAGGCGGGAAAGAAGAAGCGGCGGTCCTGCTCGAGAGCGCGGCGGTCGCTGTCGTCGACCTTGACCAGAATCGAGTGGGGATGTCCTACGTGTTCCCCCTTGACCTCCCCCTTGGTGCTGCCGCCGTACATCAGGAACATCTTCGGGGCGCAGAACACCGGTCTGCCCCACGAGATCTTCTCGAACGCCCCGGGGAAGCCCAACGCGATCGCGCGCACCGCGGCGAGCCCGGGATCGTCGTCGCTGAACATGATCGGGTGCCCCATGTCGTCAGCGTACGCAGCGGATCCGACGGTCCGGGCTACACCGGTTCCCTGTCGGAAAGCTCCGATAACCTCACCAGCGTGAGCCCCGAGGTGACCCCGGATACCGACGCCGCCGACGCCGATCTGCGCCGGCAGTGGCAGGACCTCGCCGAGGAGGTGCGCGAGCATCAGTTCCGCTACTACGTGCGCGACGCCCCGGTGATCTCCGACGCCGAGTTCGACACCATGCTGCGCAAGCTCGAGGCGCTCGAGGACGCCCACCCGCAGCTGCGCACCCCGGACTCGCCAACCCAGCTCGTCGGCGGGGCGGGGTTCGCGACCGACTTCACCCCCGCCGAGCACCTCGAGCGGATGTTGAGCCTGGACAACGTGTTCACCCCGGACGAGCTGGCGGGCTGGGCCGCGCGGATCAGCGGCGAGATCGGCGACGGCGCGCACTACCTGTGCGAGTTGAAGATCGACGGCGTGGCGCTGGCGCTGGTGTACCGCGACGGCAGGCTGGTCCGCGCGGCCACCCGAGGCGACGGCCGCACCGGTGAGGACGTCACGCTGAATGCGCGCACCATCGACGACGTTCCCGAAAAGCTTACCGGTACAGAGGAATTCCCTGTTCCCGCCGTTCTCGAGGTGCGCGGGGAGGTGTTCTTCCGGGTGGCCGACTTCGAGGACCTCAACGCGGGCCTGGTCGCCGAGGGCAAGCCACCGTTCGCCAATCCGCGCAACAGTGCGGCGGGCTCACTGCGTCAGAAGAATCCGGCGGTCACCGCGCGGCGCAGGCTGCGGATGATCTGCCACGGGCTGGGCCACACCGACGGCTTCGCCCCGGCCTCGCTGCACGACGCCTACCGGGCGCTGGGGGCGTGGGGACTGCCGGTGTCGGATCACACCGTGCAGGTCAAGGGGCTCGAGGCGGTCGCCGAGCGGATCGCCTACTGGGGCGAGCACCGCCACGACGTCGACCACGAGATCGACGGGCTCGTGGTCAAGGTCGACGAGGTCGCGCTGCAGCGCCGGCTCGGGTCCACCTCGCGGGCCCCGCGCTGGGCGGTGGCCTACAAGTACCCGCCCGAGGAGGCCACCACCAAGCTGCTCGACATCCGGGTGAACGTCGGTCGCACCGGACGGGTGACCCCATTCGCCTACATGGAGCCGGTGAAGGTCGCCGGGTCGACCGTCGGGCTGGCCACGTTGCACAACGCCTCGGAGGTCAAGCGCAAGGGTGTGCTGATCGGGGACACCGTCGTGATCCGCAAGGCCGGCGACGTCATCCCGGAGGTGCTCGGCCCGGTGGTCGATCTGCGTGACGGCTCCGAGCGGGAGTTCGTCATGCCCACCCACTGCCCCGAGTGCGGGACCGAACTGGCCCCCGCCAAAGAGGGGGACGCCGACATCCGCTGCCCCAACTCGCGCTCCTGCCCGGCACAGCTGCGCGAGCGGGTGTTCCACGTCGCCGGGCGCGGCGCGTTCGACATCGAAGGCCTCGGCTACGAGGCCGCCGCCGCGTTGCTGCAGGCCGGCGTCATCAGCGACGAGGGCGACCTGTTCGGCCTGACCAGCGACGACCTGCTGCGCACCGACCTGTTCACCACCAAGGCCGGCGAGGTGTCGGCCAACGGCAAACGACTGCTCGCCAACCTCGGAAAGGCCAAGGCTCAGCCACTGTGGCGGGTTCTGGTCGCCCTGTCGATCCGCCACGTCGGGCCGACGGCGGCCCGCGCGCTGGCCACCGAGTTCGGCAGCCTGGAAGCCATCGAGTCGGCATCCGAGGAACAGCTGGCGGCCACCGAAGGGGTGGGCCCGACCATCGCGGCCGCCGTCATCGACTGGTTCACCGTCGACTGGCACCGCGCCATCGTCGGCAAGTGGCGCGCAGCCGGAGTGCGGATGGCCGACGAACGCGATGCCAGCATCGCGCGCACCCTGGAGGGGCTGACGATCGTCGTCACCGGCTCGCTGCCCGGATTCTCCCGCGACGGCGCCAAGGAGGCGATCATCACCCGAGGAGGAAAAGCCGCCGGGTCGGTGTCGAAGAAGACCGACTACGTGGTTGCCGGCGACTCCCCGGGATCCAAGTACGACAAGGCGATCGAACTCGGCGTCCCGGTCCTCGACGAGGACGGGTTCCGGCGGTTGCTGCAGGACGGGCCCGACGCGGTGTAGCCGGCCTCAATGGGTGATGGAGGCCACGATCCCGGCCAGATACCCCAGCCGCGCGACCTCGCTGGGCCGGAACTCCGGGCCGCCGGGACGGCCCAGCACCAGGGCCGTGTCCGGGCCCCCGAGAGGTGCAGCCGCCAGCGTGGTGTCCATGTCGCGCCACACCTGCGGCACCCAGTCCGCGGTCGCGTCGAGGACCTGGGCCCGGTGGATCGGCAGCCACGGTGTCTCCGCCGACCGCGTCTCCGGCGAGCCGGGGCTGCCGACGACCCGCTCGGGGCCGGTCTCGGACAGCCTGGTCACGGTGCACCAGCCGACCCGCAGCACCTTCGGCGCACCGTCGACCAGAACCTGCAGCTGCTTGAGCTTGCCGTCGGCGGCGGCGACGTGGTCGATGAGTTCGAGCTCGCGATGCGCCTCCAGCAGTCCGGTGTGTGGCCGGATGCTGTCGACGTGGACACCGTTGAGCTTCTCGGCGGCCGTGATGAGCATGTCGGGCATGGCGCCCGGTGGCAGGTCGACGACGAGGTCGTCGACCGCGAAACCGGAAGTCCGTTCGACCACGTCGAGGGACAGGATGTCGGCGCCCACCGACCCCAGCGCCACGGCGAGGGAGCCGAGGCTGCCGGGCCGGTCCTCCAGCTGGACCCGCAGCAGATACGAAGGCACGGCAGACACTGTGTCACGGACTGCCGTGAACCGGCGAGTCGGAAAAGCCCCGCCGGGTGACTGGGGCGGCTCGCCGCCGGGTGACTGGGGCGGCTCGCCGCCGGAGCCTTGAACTAGGCTTTGTGGTCGTGTCACAGATCTCCCGAGACGAGGTTGCCCACCTCGCGCGGCTGGCCCGGCTCGCCCTGACCGACGACGAGCTCGATGGTTTCGTCGGTCAGCTCGACGCCATCATCGGCCATGTCAGCCAGATCCAGGCCGTCGACGTCACCGGCGTCGAAGCCACCGACAACCCGCTCAAAGACGTCAACGTGTTCCGGCCCGACGCCGTGGCGCCCTGCCTGACCCAGGACGAGGCGCTGGCCGGGGCGCCCAACGCCGTCGACGGGCGGTTCGCCGTGCCGCGCATCCTCGGGGAAGCCGAATGAGCGAGCTGACCCGCCTCGACGCCGCGACCCTGGCCGACAAGATCGCCGCCAAGGAGGTGTCCTCGACCGAAGTCACCCAGGCCTGCCTGGACCGGATCGCGGCCACCGACGGCGACTACAACGCGTTCCTGCACGTCGCCGCCGATGAGGCGCTGGCCGCCGCGGCCGTCGTCGACGCCGCCGTCGCCGCCGGCGAGCAGCCCGCCTC
>NZ_JBSWXU010000226.1:0-5605 GCF_056160785.1 Mycobacterium sp. ABE4_509
GCGCTGCGCCGCGGCGAAGGCCGCCCGCGGTCCGTCGTGGGCGGCACCGGGCCCCAGACCGAGCCGGCTGGCCGCGTCGGTACCCGACCCGCCGATGATGCGGCGCAGCGACACCATCTCGTCGTCGGTCAATGTGGTTGCCCGGGAACGTAACTGACTGAGCAACCGAAGTTCCTCGAAGGCATGGGTGTCGGCCAGCAGCGGGTCGATGTCGGCGACGATGCGCGCTGAGGCCGCCAGCGGGTTGGCCTGCACCATCTGCCGCAGCGACAGCAGGGCGGTGTGCGCCTTGAGCGAGTCGGACCGCTGGGCGAACTGCTGGTCGACGACGTCGCGCAGCGCGACGAGCCCGCTGCGTTCGAGCAGTTCGTCGGCCAACGCCACCGAGTCGGTCACCCCGGACTGCAGCACGATCACCGAGATCCGGATGCCGAACATGCCGAACCGGTCCAGCAGCGCACGCCGCACCGCTGCCGGCACCGGCAGCGCGCTGTCTTCCCGGACGAACCGGTCGGCCGACAGCATCGCCTTGGCCAGCTCGGCCGGCTCCACCTCGGCCAGCTTGCGCAGCGCCGCGAACTCGTCCTGGCGCAGGGTCCGCGCGGTGAGCGCAAGCAGCCCGGACACCGGCACCACGGCCTGGCAGATGCCGGTCTTGTCCATCTCGGCGGTGAACCGTTTGGCGACCTCGTCGGCGGAGAGCATCGCATCGACGCGCCCCGCCCCGATCTCGTCGGCACGGGCGGCCACCCCGATGACACCGAGCGCGCCCGTCGCTCCCCCGACGAGCGTCCCGATCTGCTTGAGCAGCGCGATGTCGGCGGCGTTGAGCGTGCGCAGCAGGAAGACCACGGCGTCGACGCGGGGGACGCCGTCCTCGGGCACAAGCAGCCGCAGGGTGCGCTCGGAGACGTCGCGCGACAGCGAGGACGTGCCCGGGGTGTCGATGATGGTGGTGTCGACCAGCTCCGAGGCCGGCCACTCGACGTCGAGATCGACCACGTCGTCGGCGTCGAGGTCGGCGAAGTCGAAACTGAGCCCCTCCTCGCGCACGATCGGGACGTTGCGTCGTCGCCCGCCGCGTTCGTTGGCGGTCACCCGCGGGGTGGGCCCGTACCGGAACCAGGTCACGATCCGGGTCGCCTCGGTCGCGTCGGTGGGTGCGATGTCCTCCCCGACCAGCGCGTTGACCAGGGTCGACTTGCCCGCCTTCAACGTGCCGGCCAGCGCGATGCGGATCGGCTGGTTCAGCCGGCGGCCGATGCGCTCGAGCTCGTTGTGCACATCGGCACGCTGACGGTAGGCCGGGTCGGCCTGATAGGCGCGCACGACGGCCGCCAGGATGGCGCCGACCTGGTCACTGGCGCTCATCGCCCGGCAGCGAGTTCGCCGCTGCGGTCGAGCACCTGGCGCAGGATGCTGCTCTGCCGCTCGAGCTCCTTGATCCGCGAATTACGTTCGTTCTCTTCCACTTTGGCGGCCGCGATGGTGGCCTGCAGGGACTCGTTGAGCGACCGGGTGGTCTGGGTGGCGACGCCGCGGTAGTGGTCACGCAACTGCCGCTGGACCTCCTTGAGCCGGTCGCGGGATTCCTTGGCGACCGCGAACGCGACGTCGTCGACGAACCTGCGGACGTTGAGTTTGGCCTCGCTGCGGACCCGCACCATGCGGTTCTCCATGTTCTCTTTGTAGGCCGCGCGGCCCATCAGCGCACCGGCACCGATCGAGACGGGGTTGAACATGCCCAACCCGGCCAGCGAGGTCATCATGCCGAACATCAACACGCCACCATAGGAGCCCTGCAAGCCGATGGTCGCCTTGCGTCCCTTGCCGACGGGTTTGGCCTCGAGTTCGGCCAGCGCCTTGAACTCGGCGACCTCCGCCCCCATGATCTCGGCGCTGATGACCGGGACGTCGACGGCGTCGAGGCCGGCGTCGGTGAAGGTCCGGGCGACCTCCTCGGCGAGCACTTCGGCCCGCTGGAAGGCCCAGACGAAGTTGTCCCCGACCGCGGTGGCGACCGCGTTCTCCAGTTCGGCGCCGATCTCGGCCCACGCCCGGGTCGGATCCCCGGCGTCGATAACCTTTTCGGTGTACTGGGTGATGGCGCGGAACCGGCCACGCAGGTCGTGCTCCACGTCGGCGGACAGGTCGGCGATGCCGTCACTGAGGGTCTGCTGCCACAGCGCCGTCTGCGCCAGGGCGTCCTGCGCCTCGGCCTTGCGCCGCTCCAACTGCGAGCGCAGCGCCTCACGGGTGGCGGGGTCGTCGAGCACCTCCAGCTCAGAACCCACGGCGAGGTGCAGATGTTCTGCGACCGAACGGATCTCGCTGAGTACCTGGTCGCGGATCCGGTCGTGCTCGCGGGATGCCACCTGTTCGGACAGGAAGCTCACGATCGCGGGGAAGTTCGATTCGGCGTTGAGTTCTTTGTCGTTGGTCTTGATCGCGTGGCTGCGCAGCACCGAGGACACCGGGGTGACCGTGACATCCACCCCCGCCCGCTGCAGGTGCCGTTCGTCGGCGGCCACCACGTCGCGCCAGTACGGGTAGAGGTCGGTCTTGGTTGCGACGATTCGGGCCACCGGGCAGATCTGGATCGCCTGGCGTACGAACGTCATCTCCGGCTCGGTGAACTCCTGGCTGGTGTCACTGACCATGAGCAGCGCGTCGGCGTCGGGCAGCAGGCCCAGCGTCGCCGACAGGTGCGGCTGGCCGTGACCTCCCACCCCGGGGGTGTCGATGAACGCGATCCCGCCCTTGAGCAGCGGGCTGGGCGCGCTGACCTCAGCCCGGATCACCCGGCGCCCGGCGGCCAGCGGATGGAAGCGCAGGTCGGTCTTGACGTCGGAGGTCGCGATGTCGACGGCTTCGGGTTCAGCCCCGTCCGCCCGCTGAACGATGATCCGGGCCGAGGGTTCTTCGCCGTAGGTGACGACGGTGGGCAGCACCGTGGATTCGTCGTCGGCGACCCGGGCGACCGGCACGTTGAGCAGTGAGTTCAGCAGCTGGCTCTTGCCCTGTTTGAGCTGGCCGGCGATCACCACCCGGATCTGCGGGTCGGTGATGCGGGATTTGGCACGGGTCATCCGCTCGACGAGGTCGCTGCGCTCGTAGGTGCCGGCGATCGCGGCGGTGTGGTCGATCAACTCGACGAGGACCTTCGCATTGCGGCGTTCGGCACCGGTGACATTGCGGCGCTCGGCGCCGGTGGGTTGGCTGCTGCGCTGACTCATAGATCTCCTAGCGAATCAGGACGATATCGCGACGGTGTGGCGGGATCCCCACGATCCCGCCACACCGTCTGGCCACACCTGTTCGATCAGAACAGGCTCATGTCGTTGTCGAGTTCGGTGCTGATCTCGTTGCTGATGTCGGTGTCGACGGACAGCAGGTCGTCGTCGGAGTAGTCCCGGTTGTCCGAGTAATCCCCGTTGTCCGAGTAATCCCCGTTGTCCGAGTTGTCCTGGTCGGAGTTGTCCGACATGTCGAACGCGTCGCCTTCGGAGACGACGTCGCCGTCGACCACCGTGGTGGTGTCGGTGGTGGACTCGCCCGCGTCGATCACCACCGCCGACTGGTCACCGCCGAGCGAGTCGCCCGTGGTCGTGTCGACGTCGCCGATCACCGGGCCGTCGTTGTCGGAGATGACATCGCCATCCCCGGTCGCGGTGGTGCCCTCGTCCTCGACGTCGTTCTCCTCACCGATGACCACGTTCGAACCGCTGCCGGCCAGCACGTCGCCGGAGTTGGCGGTGTTGCCCTCGCCCTGCACCGACTGGTCGCCGGTGAGGATGTCGCCGTCGTTGTCGTCACCGGTGGCCACTGCGTCGTCGCCGGTGGCCACCGAACCCGACATGTCGCCTTCGGTGATGACCGCACCGTCGGTGGCGGTGGTGGTGGACTTGTCGCCGAAGGTGATGTCGCCGAAGCCGAGGTTCAGCCCGCCCTGCTGGGAGTTGGCGCCGGCGGCCTGGTTCGGGCTCATCAGCGAGGTGTCGTTGTTGCTGGCCCAGTCGGTGTCGTTACGGCTGGCGAACTCGGTGGCGTTGTTGCTGGCCCAGTCGGTGTCGTTGCGGCTGGCGAACTCGGACTGGGTCTCCGGGGCCCAGGTGGTCTGCGGCGAGAACGGCGAGGCGATGCTGTGGTGCTCGGCGACTGCGCGCTGCAGGCCGACGATCGGATCGCCACCGCCCAGGACGGCACCGGCCGGGGCCGCGGTGGCCGCGACCGCCTGCAGCTGGGCCGGGTTGACCGGCGGCAGACCCGCGGTGCGCATGGCCTCCTCCGGATCGGCGACGAACTGCGCTGCCGAGGCCGGGCTGCGGAACAGGTTGATGATGAAGTCGATCAGGGTGTTCATGTCGGGGTCCTTTCATGTCTTTCGACATCTCGCCGGTCATTGGCGCCGGGCGATGTGAGAACCACGCTATGGATCCCCGGAGTCCCTCGGAACGGGGCGACCACCCCTTCTTGGGGGCTTGCAGTTCGGGGTGTAGGGGGGAATGACGTTAGGGGATTAGGGGTGATGGCCGGGGACGGGCCCGGACATCACGGTCACTGCCCGAAAACGTCCAGGTCGGGGGTGTCGTCGGGCAGATCCCCCGGATCCCCCAGGTCCCCCAGCGCCCCGATCCCCGCGTCGGCCACGGTGTCACCCCAGTCTTCGCCGATGGGGGCTTCGACGTCGCCGAACAGCGGGCCCTCGTCGAACACCGGGTCGGGCGCCACCCAGTCGGGTTCGGGATTCGAGCCGGGGGCGTCGACGGCGGGGGCGTCGATCACCGGGAAGTCGCCGACCGGGTCGTCGGCGGCCTGGGCGGTCGGCACGGGCGGCGCGTCGCCGAATGCGTCGAAGGCGGCCACAGCCTGGCCGCTGGTCCACACGTTGTCCTCGACACCGCCCGCCGAGATCGATTCGGATACCACCGGGATCAGGCTGTTGACGTCGAGCCGGGTCACATCGGCGAGCTGGGCGTCGGCAATGGCCTGCTCGGGGTTCGCGGCGTAGCGCGCCGCCGCCTCAGGGTCGCGCACCAGGGACAGCACGAACTCCAGCAACGGGTTCGCCATGAAACGTCCTACTTTCACATCCAGAATACCGTTCGGCCGCTCACCGCCGCAGAACCGAGGGTAGCGGCGAAGACGCCCGCGGAGATCGGTGCTCGCGCCCAAGCCGGACGCCAGCCGATTAGGGGTTCCTCGTTAGGGACTCCGCGCCAATAGGGGATATCCCGGATTCACGGGTCGGTGCCGCTAAGGTGAGGGCCTGCCGAACACAGCAGGAGGTGCGAGTGAGCGACTCACTCGGGTTGTCCGTCGGGACGACCAATTTGGTGGCCGGTGCCATCGGTCGACCGGCGGTGATCCGCCGATCGGTGCTCACCGTCCACCCGGACCGGCCGGCTGAGGTCGGGGTGCCGGGAGAGAACCCGAACCTCGAGCAGCAGCCCCAACCGGACAGCCTCGTGCTCACCGGCTTCGTCGAGCGGGTCGGCGACCCGATCCCGCTGGTCGCGGCGGACGGCTCGGCGCATCAGGCCGAACGGGTCCTGGCCGAAGCCCTCGACGCGATGGCGCGGGCGGCCGGCGGCGGGTCCCCGGT
>NZ_JBSWXU010000227.1:0-5419 GCF_056160785.1 Mycobacterium sp. ABE4_509
ACCTCGCCGCGGCCCAGCGCGGCGACGAACTCCGGGCGCGGTTGGCCGCATTCACGGTGATCGAGCAGCGCGGCGACGGTTTCGCCGACCGGCTGGCCAACGCGCACGCCGACACCGCGGTCGCCACCGGCGGGCTGCCGGTGCTGCAGATCGGCATGGACACCCCGCAGGTCAGCGCGGAACTGATCGGGCGGTGCGCACGAACCCTGACCGGGGGCGGCGCGGTGCTGGGGATGGCCCGCGACGGCGGCTGGTGGGTGCTGGGCGTCACCGACGCCGCGACCGCCGGGTGCCTGCGTCAGGTACCCATGTCGGCGCCGGACACCGGGGCTGTAACGCTTGCCGCGCTGCGGCACACGGGGGTCGATGTGGAACTCGTCTGTGAACTCGCCGATGTGGACACCATCGACGACGTCGCCGGGGTGCGCGGTGCGTGTCGGCCCCAGTCCCGCTTCTTCCAGGCCACCGCAGCGGCGGTGGCCTGATGTTCGGGCACCTCTACGACCGCGCGCTGGGCGGCGAACGCTGCTGGGTGCGTCATGACGACGGCCGGGTCGGCCGGCTGCCGGTGGGCAGCTGGCTGGGCGGCAGCGGCGCCGACACCAGGTTCGACCACGCGGTGGTCGGCATGTGCCGGGGGCCGACGATCGACCTGGGCTGTGGGCCCGGCCGGCTGGTCGCGCATCTGATCGAGCGCGGCGTCCCGGCACTCGGGGTGGACGTGTCGGCGACCGCGGTGGAACTCGCCCGGCGCAGCGGCGCGCCGGCACTGCGCCGCGATGTCTTCGAGCCGCTGCCCGGCACCGGACGCTGGCATCACGTGCTGCTGGCCGACGGCAACGTCGGCCTCGGCGGTGAGCCCAGCCGCATCCTGCACCGGGCCGCCGAACTGTTGCGCCGCGGCGGCTGCTGTGTCGCCGAATTCGATTCCGCGGCGACCGGAATCAACGTCAGCTGGGTTCGGCTGGAATCAAAACGGGCGATCGGGCCGTGGTTCCGCTGGGCATCGGTCGGCATCGACTCGGTGCCGGCACTGGCCGCCGAGGTGGGATTGGCGGTGGCGGGCATCCACCCGATCGGTCGCCGCGTCGTCGCGACTCTGGTCGCCCAATGAGCACGCGCTCGCCACGCGGCACGGCCGTGACAGCGCGCGTCGGTCTGGTGCTCGGCGTCACCGTCGCGGTGTGCTTCCTCACCGGGCTGATCTCGCACCTCATCCAGCACCCGCCGGGGTGGTTCTGGTGGCCGACCAGCCCGGTGTGGCTCTACCGGTTCACCCAGGGGCTGCACGTGATCTCCGGGATCGCCGCCATCCCGCTGGTCGTGGTGAAGCTGTGGTCGGTGTGGCCCAAGCTCTTCGAGCGCCCGGTGATCGGCGGGCCGGTCCGTCAGCTGGAGCGGTTGTCGATCCTGGTGCTGGTCGCCTCGATGCTGTTCCAGCTGTCCACCGGCCTGCTCAACATCGCGCAGTGGTACGCGTTCAAGTTCTTCTTCACCACCGCCCACTACGCGATGTCCTATGTCGCGATCGGCGCGGTCGCGGTGCACATCGGGGTCAAGCTGCCCGTGGTGCGCGCCGCGCTGGGGGAGCCGCTGGACGACGCCCCGCGCGGCGACCTGCCGGTGCCGTCGCGACGCACCGTGCTGCGCGGCACCTGGCTGGCGGTGGGGCTGGCCACCCTGGTCACGGCCGGGCAGACCGTTCCGTGGCTGCGCCAGGTGTCGGTGCTGGCTCCGCGCACCGGGGAGGGGCCGCAGGGGGTTCCGGTGAACCGCAGCGCGATCGCGGCCGGGGTGATCCGGGCCGCGCGGTCACCGGAATACCGGCTCACGGTCGTCAACGGGGAACGCCGCCGCGTGTTCAGCCTGGCCGATCTCGAGGCGATGGGCCAGGCCACCCACCGGTTGCCGATCGCCTGTGTGGAGGGCTGGAGCGCGAACGCCGACTGGACCGGCGTGGTGTTGGCCGACCTGCTGGCGACCGTGGACGCCCCGGCCGACTCGGATGTTCGGATGATCTCGCTGGAACCGCCGGGCCCGTACTCGCGTACGGTGCTGCCGGCCCGGCATGCCCGCGACGCCAAGACGCTGATTGCGTTGCAGGTCAACGGGCAGACACTGCACCTCGACCACGGCTACCCGTGCCGGCTGATCGCCCCGACCAGGCCCGGTGTGCTGCAGACGAAGTGGCTGTCTCGAATTGAGGTCGTCTGATGTCCGCGATCACCGCGGTGCGGGTGTGCTTCGTGGCGGTGGGGTTGCTCGGCATCGGCTACGGGGCGCTGCTGCTGTGGGAGTTCGACCCGGTGATCATGCTGCGGATCGCGGTGTGGGCGGCCGTGGGGGTGGTGGTGCACGACTTCGTGTTCGCGCCGCTGGCCGCCGCCGCGGGGATGGCCGCCCGGCGGTTGATCCCGGCCGGGTGGCTGCCCCCGGTCGCGGTGGCGGCGTTGTGCACGGTGGTGCTGGTGTTGTTGGCGATCCCGGTCTACGACAAGCCCGGGATGCGTCCGGACAACATGACGGTTCTCAACCGTGACTACCCGCTGGGCTTCTGGGTGTCGGTGGCGATCGTGTGGGCCTGCGTGCCGGTGTACTACCTGCTGCGCCGGCTGCTACCAGTTCGTCAGGATGACGTGGTTGAGCACCAGCGCGCCGATGACGTTGAGCGCCAACCACCATCGCAGTGACGGGCGCGGCAGCAGTGCGGTCGCGGCCACCAGCCACACGGTGAACGGCAGCCAGATGCGTTCGGTCTCGGCCTTGCTCAGCCGGGACAGGTCGGCGAACAGGATCGCCAGCAGTGCGCCGAGCACCAGCAGATGCAGCCCGGAGCGGCGTCGCAGCGCCGCGGGGTCGAACGCGCGGGCCAACCCGGCGACACTGCCCAGGCCGATCGCGCACACCGTCGCCGCGAGGTTGGCCCACCCCCAGTACTGGAACGGCCGGTCGTTGGCGATGCCCTGCCAGTAGCGTTCCTGCACCAGCAGGTAGCCGTCGAACCACCAGAAGCCGGCGACGGCGAACACCGCCACCACGGCCACCGCGGCCAGTACCGCCGGTGCCAGCGCCGACAGTGCGGGCCGCCAGCCCGCGGCGCTGATCAGCACTGCGACCGCGGGCAGCGCCATCAGGCCCACGCCGTAGTTGAGGAAGATGCCCCAGCCCAGCAGCAGCCCGGCGCCGGCGGCGGCCAGGAGCGGAAGCCGCGCGGTGCGGGTGACCGCCAGCGCCAGCAGCGTGATCCCCCAGGCCGCCACGCCGGCGAAGTAGCCGTCGGCGGAGACCGCGATCCAGATCGCCGTCGGGGCCACCGCCACGAACGGTGCGGCGGTGCGCGCGGCGTCCTCGTCGGCCAGCGCCCGGACGGTGACGATGATGGCGGCCGCGATGCTGGAGCCGACCAGCAGGCACAGCAGACCGGCCCAGGCGCCGCCGCCCAACCCGATCCGGTCGAGCCACACGAACGTCAGCAGGGCCCCGGGCGGATGCCCGGAGACGTGGGTGATCCAGGAGTCCGGCTGGTAGTCGATGATTCGGTCGGCGAAGGTGCGCACCGCCTCACCGGCATCGGTCACCGAGGGCACCTGGCGCAGGTATTCGTGGCGGGCCTCCAGGCGGTGCGCGAAGCCGCGCTGCCAGCCGTCGATCATGGCCAGGCTGAACGCCCATGCCGCCGAGGTCGCCCACGCCACCCAGGGCAGCGCGCGCCACGGCAGCCGGCGGGCCAGTGCCGGCCCCCAAAGCACGGCCGCCACGCCGAGGGCGATGGCCGGCACGGTGCCGGGGCCGACGTGGGCGTTCCACCAGCCGAAGATCGGTGCGGTGTCGGCGAAAGCGCGGAAACGGCGCGGGGAGGCGTTGATCAGTGGGGTGACTATGCCCAGATCGAGGCGCGGCACCACGAACGCCGCGACCACCAGAACCACGGCGCCGCTGACGGCAATCGCTTCTCTGCGTCCGATTCGCACCCTCCCATAGTGCCCAGCGTCGTCGCCGGGCGCGCGAACCGGCCGGTGGTCAGTACAGCATCGAGCGCATGCTGTCCTCGCTGAGGTAGGCCTCCAGCTCCTCGAGGCTCACGTCGGTGCGCATCGCCGCCTTGGCCAGCTTCGCGGCGCTGGGCACCGCCTCGGGGTTCCAGTTCTCCGGTGCCCAGGCATCCGAGCGCAGGAACGCCTTGGCGCAGTGGAAGAACACCTCCTCGACGGCGATCTCGAGCGCCAGGATGGGGCGTTTGCCCTGCACCGCCATCGTGTCGAAGTAGTCCGCGTCGGACAGGACGCGGGCCCGGCCGTTGATCCGCAGCGTGTCGCCGCGGCCGGGAATGACGAACAGGGTGCCGGCGTGCGGGCGTTGCAGCACGTTGAGGTAGCCGTCGACGCGTCTGTTGCCGGGCCGCTCCGGGATGGCGATGGTCGTGTCGTCGACGACGTGCGCGAATCCGGCCGGGTCGCCCTTCGGCGACACGTCGACCCGGCCCTGGCTGTCGGTGGTCGCCACGAAGCCCAGCGGCGAGTGCGCCAGCCAGAGCCGGTGGGCCGCCGAGAGCCTGTCGGCCACCTTGTCGGCCACCGCGTCGTTGGGAAACCCGACGATGGCGCGCAGCTCGTCGACGGAGGTCACCTCGTTGCTCACCGGTGCGATTATCCGCGTCGCGGCGTCGTTTGGGTGGCGCTCAGGTGTCCGGCGACAGCCGGCGCAGCGCAGCGCGGTCGAGCTTGCCGATACCGCGGCGGGGCAGCGTGTCGAGGACGTGCAGCTCGCGCGGCGCGGCGGTGCGGGGCAGCGTCTGGGCGGTGTGGGCGCGCAGCTGCGGCAGGGTCAGCGAGTGCCCCGGTGTGAGCACCACGGCGACCGCGACGCGCTGCCCGAGCCGCTCGTCGGGAACGCCGAACACGGCGCATTCGGCGACCGCGGGATGGGCCGCCACCGCGGCCTCCACGAGCCCGGGCAGAACCGTCAACCCGCCGGTGCTGATCGCGTCGTCGGCCCGGCCGGCGACGGTCAGAACGCCGCGGTCGTCGACGGCCCCGATGTCGTCGGTGCGGAACCAGCCCGGTTCGGCGAACGGGTCGGGCGTCACCGGGTTTCGGTACCCGCAGGCCACCGTCGGCCCGCCCAGCCAGATCCGGGCTTCGGCGTCGACACGCACCTGCACACCGGGCAGCGCGACCCCGTCGTACACGCAGCCGCCCGCCGTCTCGCTCATCCCGTAGGTCCGGGTCACCGAAATACCCGCTGCGGCGGCCCGTTGCGCGACCGCCGCCGGCATCGGGCCGCCACCGATGAGTACCGCGTCCAGCTCGGCCAGCGCCGCGGCAGCGCCGGGGTCCTGCAGTGCCTTGTCCAGCTGGGCCGCCACCAGCGAGGCGTAGCGGCGCCCGGAGCCCAGTGCGGCGACCGCGCCGGCCAGGTC
>NZ_JBSWXU010000228.1:0-5240 GCF_056160785.1 Mycobacterium sp. ABE4_509
GCGCTGGTGCTGCTGACCGCCGGCGCGGCCGTCGGCGGATACTTCGCACTGCGCGCCAACGAACACGCCGCCGATATCGCGAGCTCCGACGCGGCAGCGCTGCAGGCGGCCAAGGACTGCGTGGCGGCCACCCAGGCCCCCGACACCGCCGCGATGACCGCGGCCCAGTCGAAGATCCTCGAATGCTCGACAGGTGAGTTCGGCGTGCAGGCCGGGCTGTACAGCAGTGTCCTGGCCGAGGCCTATGAGGCCGCCAACGCCACCGTGGCCGTCGACGACCTGCGCGCGGCGGTTGAACGGCACAACGAGGACGGCTCGATCAACGTGCTGGTCGCGGTCCGGGTGAAGATCTCCAACGCCGAAGCGGCCGACCAGCAGGTCGGCTACCGGCTACGGGCCAGGATGGCCCTCGACGAGGGGCAGTACCGGATCGCCAGTCTGGATCAGGTCACGTCGTGACGGCGGTTCTGGACTCCACACCGACACAGGCACCGCCCGGATCGACGACGGATGCGCCGCCGGCGTCGTGGGCGGCTCGGGCGGGCGCGTTCGCCGTCGACACGCTCCCCGGGGCCGGGCTGGTCGCCACGGCCGCGCTGCTGGCCCTGGCCGCCCCGGCCGACGGCTGGGTGCGGTGGGTGTTCGCCGCGGTCGCCGGCGTCACGCTGTTCCTGATGGCGATGAATCGGCTGGTGCTGCCGCATGCGACCGGATGGACGCTGGGGCGTGCGCTGTTCGGCATCGAGGTCCGGCACCGGTCGGGTGAGCCGGTCGGGATGTGGCGTTTGACGGTGCGGGAGGTGGCGCACCTGCTCGACACCGGAGCGCTGCTGGTGGGCTGGCTGTGGCCGCTGTGGGACCGCCGCCGCCGGACCTTCGCCGATCTGCTGCTGCGGACCGAGGTGCGGCGGGTCGGTGCTCCGGGGCGCGACATGCGGCGGGTGGTGGCCTGGGTCCTGATCGCCACCGCCGCGGTGTGCGCGGCTTCGGTGGGGCTGGGATACGGGGTGGTCTACCGGCACGAGCGGGCCGTCGATGCGGCGCAGGTCCAGATCGCCGAACAGGGCCCCCGCATCGTCGAGCAGATGCTGAGCTACGGCGTAGACACGATCGACGAGGATTTCGCGCGGGCCCAGCAGTTGACCACCGACGGCTATCGGCCGCAGTTGACGGCCCAGCAGCAGGCGGTGCGCAACGCCGAGGCGACGACGAACGAGTACTGGGCGGTCGCATCGGCGGTGCTGACCAACCCGCCGGTGACGCCGGATCGCGCCGCGATGTTGTTGGCGATGCAGGGCCAGCGGGGCACCAACCCCGACGACTTGAGGTTCATCACCGCGACGGTGCGGGTCGAGTTCGAACGGTCACAGGGGCAGTGGCGGGTGGCGAACCTGACGGTGCTGAAGAAGCCGCAGATGAATCAGGCCGGACAGTGAGTCCGCGACGGAGGGTGGCCGACCCCGCGGACGGCGGCGGCATCGGCCCGGACTACTTCCGGGTGCAGCCCCGGCCTGCCCGGCGGTGGGGTCTGCCGGTGGTCGCGGTGCTGGCCGCCACCCTGATCACCGCGGCGATCGTGGCGAGCGCGCTGATGCTGAACCGCCATGAGGCCGATCGCCGCGCCGCGCTCGACGACGCCGCAGCGCTCGGCTACGCGCGCGAGTTCATGACGATGTACACCTCGCTGGATCCGTTCAACGCCAACGACTATGCCGATCGGGTGCTGGCCGAGGGCACCGGCGAGTTCGAAGAGAACTTCCAGGGCAGACTCAACGAGATCCTCATCCAGGTCGCCCGTTCCGAGCCGACCACCGGGACCGTCCTGGAGGCGGGTGTGCAGCGATGGAACGACGACGGCAGCGCCGACGTGCTGGTCGCCACCAAGATCACCACGACTTCCCCGGACGGCACCTCCACGATCGAAAGCGGCAGCCGCTGGATCGCCACCACGATCAAGGAAGGACAGCAGTGGAAGATCAGCAACCTGATCCAGGTGATCTGACCGCCGATCCCCCGAAACCCGCGGAATCGCCGAAGAACCCGGTGGGAAAGGCCGCCAGAGCCAAGAGCCAAGCCGGGGAGCAGGATTCCGGCGAGTCGCCCGACGACGCGGCACCGCCCGAGGAGACCCGGGAGGCCGGCGAGTCTCAGGAAGCCGGCGAGTCCGAGGAGGCTCAGGAGGTCGTGCTCGTCCCGCACCGGCCGGCCGGGAGGCGCCTGATCGCCGCCGTGGCGGTGGCCGCCACCCTGTTCGTCGGGTCCGCCGCGTTCGCCGGCGCCATGGCGCAGCCCTACCTGTCCGAGCGCGCCCTGGTTCAGACCAAGCTCGACATCGCCGAGACCGCCACCGCCGCCATCACCACGTTGTGGACCTATACGCCCGAGGACATGCCGACCCTGGTCGACCGGGCGTCGCGCTATCTGTCCGGCGACTTCGCCGCCGAATACAGCCGCTACATCGACGCGATCGTCGAGACCAACAAGCAGGCTCAGGTCAGCAACAGCACGCAGGTGGTCGGAGCGGCGGTGGAAAGTGTTTCGCCGCCGGACATCCCGTCAACGGCCACGGCGATCGTCTACACCAACTCGGTCGCCACCAGCCCGGTGTCGAAGAACATCCCGTCGTTGCGCTACCTGTCGTATCGGCTGACGATGGAGCGTGACGGTGGCCGCTGGCTGATCACCCGGATGTCGACCGTGACGTCCTTCGACCTGACCCCCCAGCTCTGAGCGCCGAACTCGCATTCCGGCAGCGGAAGTGCGAGTAGACGGCTGCTGGAATGCCATTTCGGCGAGAAAGGAAGTTTCCGGTGGAGTTCGTGAAGCGCAACCCGCGGGCGCCGGAGGGATTCTTCGCCTGCGAGGCGGCCGGGTTGCGGTGGCTGGACTCGGCGGGCGGCGGCGTGCCGTGTGCCCGGGTGCTGGACGTCGACGCGGTGTCGCTGACGCTGGAGCAGCTCTCCCCGGTGGCGCCGACCCGGGATGCGGCCGGGACGTTCGGGCGGCGCCTGGCCCGCACCCACGCCGCCGGCGCGGCCGGGTTCGGGGCGGCCCCACAAGGATGGTCCGGTCCGGGATTCTTCGGTCCGCTGCACCAGCCGCTGCCGATGGCGTTCTGTCGGGAACGGTCGTGGGGCGTGTTCTACGCCGAGCACCGGCTCGCTCCGATGGCCGAGTACGCCGCGCTGGACAGCAGCACCGCCGCCGACGTCGCGGAAGTCATATCCCGCTGCAGCGCAGGTGATTTCGATGACGATGATCAACCGTGCCGGCTGCACGGCGACCTGTGGAGCGGCAACGTGATGTGGACCCGGGAGGGGGCGGTGCTGATCGATCCCGCCGCCCACGGCGGGCATCGCGAAACGGATCTGGCGATGCTGGCCCTGTTCGGCTGCCCCCACCTGCAGACCGTGATCGAGGGGTACGCCGGTGAACACCCGTTGCGGCCCGGCTGGCGTGACCGGGTGGGCCTGCACCAGTTGTTTCCACTGCTGGCCCATGTGGCGCTGTTCGGGGGCGGCTACCTCGGGCAAACCCGCGCGGCCGCGCGCAGCGCACTCATGCTCAGTTGAAGGCCAGCCAGGCCGGCTGAGCGCGTTCGCGGGAGTCGCACAGCACCGCCATGGTGTCGCAGGAGCCGCGCGGGGCGCCGGCGCCGGCCCACATCCCGCCGGTGTCGCGGCGCAGCACGATCGCCGACGACCCGCCTCCGTCCAGCAGCACGGCGGTGTCGCTGCCCAGGCCCCGGAACAGGTCCTGGATCTGATCGGGCGTGTATCTGCCCCCCTGGAACACGTACATCTCGTCACGGTCGCCGACGTAGGCGAGCGCGGTGCGGGCCGCTGCCGGACCGGGATCGTCGAGCTGGCCGGTGTCGCCGGGGGCGAGCAGTCCGAGGCCCGCGACGGCGACGAACCGGGTGCCCTTGTCGATCAACCCGGTGACGACGGGTGTCGCCGCGTCGAAGTCCTCGTCGTTGCGCGGCGCCACCACGTACGGCTTGCCGGACACCGGCAGGATCATCGTCGACAGCGCCGTCCAGCGCTCGTCGCCCCCGGACAGGCCCTGCTTCCCGGCGTAGGGCAGGGTGCCGGTCACGGCGACGTTGGTGCGGCCCAGCCCGCGGGTGTTGTCCACATAGGCGCCCAACGGCGAGCTGCAGCCCGTCGACTTCCACGAGCCGCCCTGCTGGCTGCGGATGTCGAAGAAGTTCGCGTTGATCGCGATGGTGGGCTGCCCGAGCGCCTGCCAGGCCTGCAGCGGGGAGTAGATCTCGGAGGCCTGCCAGAGCCCCTCGCCGGTCCGTGCGCGCGGGTCACGCTCGCAGCGCGCCTGGTATCCGGTGTGCGAGTCGGCGAGCAGCCGGGGGGCGAGGCGCTGCGAGGCCGCTTTGATGATCATCAGCCGGCCGCCACCGTCGATCTCGTACCAGTTGCCGGCCGCGTTGAGCATCGGCGCGGCGAAGCCGTCACCGAAGTTGTACACGAGGTAGGAGCCCTTGGTGTTGGCGATCGCGGCGGCGAGCAGTTCGCGGGCGCTGGCCGCGCCGGCAGCCGGAGCGGTCGCCGCCGCCAGCAGGATGCAGACCAGGGACAGCGCCCCGGCCCGGGCACCGGTGCGAAGTCGCCGGAAGTTTGCGGTGGGGCTCCACACCGTCGGCTCCTCTCACGGTCGGGCCGGTCAACGGCGTCGGGCAATACAACTGTAATCCCAGCAGACACACTGTCAACTTTCGTCACAGCAGCATCACAGGAGCATCGCGGCGCGGTCGCTATCGGGTTTGCTGAGCCGCCGCACGGAGCGGCGGGGGCGGCGGGGGCGGCGGTGCGACACCGCAGTGGGACCGGCCGTCGGACCGCGTCGCGACCAGCTACCCGTGCGGAGATCGTTCGCCGGGGCGCGGGGTGGATGCCGGCACGGCCGGATCGGTCGGCCGGGCCACCAAGCCCGATTCGGGGAGCAGCGGTCCGCCGCGTCCGAAACGTGTTCGGCCCCTGCGAAGCCCGCAGTGGCGAGGAACCCCGGCCAGGGCGGGCGGACCGGCGCAGCTAACTATGCGCCCGGCGCGTCGGCGGCATCTGTGTCACCATCGAGAGGTGGGTTACCTCGGTGCGCAGGTCATTCGTGGCGTGTCGCTGATCGCTGCCGGCCTGTGTGTGCCGTTGCTGGGCGCGCCGGCCGCCGGCGCCCAGCCGGATCCACCGCAGCCGGTGCTGCCCGGTGCGCCGTCGGTCCCCGTC
>NZ_JBSWXU010000229.1:0-5030 GCF_056160785.1 Mycobacterium sp. ABE4_509
ACACTCCAGCCTGCGTGGGCGGTGTCGGGGGTGGAGAGGGGACGGTGGGGCAGTGGGGTGGTGCCGGCAGCAGATGGGCCGGGGGGGCGCGCAGGAGCCCCGCGACCGGGCACACCGGGGCCCGGGTGCGTCGGGTCGTGCGGCTGCACCCGGCCCGACACCATCACCGGAGGACCACCGGCGCCGACCAGCGCCTCGGGAGGGGCCGCTTCGAGGGCCTTGGGCGGCTCGTCGCCGGGCTCGCGCACCGATGGGCGTTTGCGCTCATCCGGGAGCTCGGTCTCACCGAGGCCGAGTCGGTCCTGGACGCGCTTCATCCAGCGCGGCGCCCACCAGCAGTCGTCACCGAGCAGCTTCATGATGGCCGGCACCAGGAACATGCGGATCACGGTGGCGTCCAGCAGCAGCGCGATGAGCAGGCCGAAGGCCAGGTACTTCATCATCACCAGGTCGGAGAACACGAACGCGCCGGCGACCACGGCCAACACGAGTGCGGCACCGGTGATGAGCCGGCCCGTCGTCGCGGTGCCGATCCGGATGGCCTCGGCGGTCGACATGCCGCGCTCACGGGCCTCGACCATGCGCGAGACCAGGAACACCTCGTAGTCGGTGGACAGGCCCCAGATCACCGCGATGATCAGGCCGATCATCGGCGCCATCAGCGGCTGCGGGGTGTAGTTCATCAGGCCGGCGCCGTGCCCGTCGACGAACATCCACGTCAGGATGCCCATCGTCGAGCCGAGGGTGAGCGCGCTCATCAGCGCAGCCTTGATCGGCAGCACGATCGAACCGAACGCCAGGAACATCAGGATCGTGGTGGTGATGATCAGCACCACCACCATCAGCGGCAGTTTCTCGAACAGACTGTGGATGCTGTCCTGTTCGAGGGCCGGGGTACCGCCCACCGACAGGGTGATCCCCCGCGGCGGGCTGATGGATCGCAGCTCGTCGATCTTCTCGGACGCGTCGTTGCGGTTGACCAACCCGTTCTGGATCACCCGAACCGACGGGTCCTCGGAGCCGCCCTCCTGGACCGAGCGTTCCTGCCACATCTTCGACGGGTCGTTGTCCGGATCGGTGAAGCCGCTGATCGTCATCGCCTTGGCGCGGATCTCGGCCATCTGCTGATCGGTGACCGGCTGGCCGTCCTCACGCTCGATCACCAGGGTCAGCGGTTCGGTGCGGAACCCGGGGAAGCTGCGGTCGAAGTCCTCCTGGGCCACCCGGACCGAGTTGTCCGGCGGCAGGTACTTCTCGCTGATACCGCCCAGCGCCAGCTGGCCCAGCGGGATGACCAGCAGGATCATCACGATCAGGATCGGCGCGGCGAACGCGATCGGCCGCTTCATCACGACGTTGACCAGCTTGCCCCAGAAACCCTTCTCGACCTCTTCGCGGGTCTTGGTCTTCTGCAGCCGGTCGGCCAGCCAGTTCAGCCACCACACCGTGGGCTTGCGCACGAGGGGCACGAACCGGGCCACGGTGAGCACCAGCGTGGTGCCGGCCACGAACGCGACGATGCCGATCAGCACCCAGAAGATGATGGTGCTGATGCTGCCGGAGTCGTATAGCGCGTAGAGGCCGTAGATGATCCACAGGAACGAGCCCACGTAACCCAGCACCAGGCCGATGAACGCCTGCTTGTCGCCGTTGTCGCTGTTCTTGCGGATCTGGACCCGGGTGTAGTGCCCGAGCGGGATGGCCGCGAACGGCACGAGCACGCCCAGGACCAGCGTGGCGAGCGCCAGCGGGTTGGTGCGCCCACTGGGCGGACCGGACAGTTCCGGCGCGGGCTCGGCGAAGCGCACCAGGGTGCGTACCCCCAGCGCGTCCACCCGGGGGCCGAGAATGCCCAGCACGGCGGCCAGCACCGTGATCGACAGGATCGAGGCCAGCATGACCGAGGCGATGATCGCGTAGGTGATCGACTTGAGGAAGCCCTGCGGGAACAGCAGCAGCGGCAGCGACGAGGCCACGATGATCACGGCCGAGAACATCACCGTGCGCCCCGAGGTCATGATCGTCCGGCGCACGGCGGCGTCGGTGTCGTAGCCCTCGGCGATCTCCTCGCGGAACCGGCTCACGATGAACAGGCCGTAGTCGATCGCGATGCCCAGGCCGATCAGTGTGACGACGGGCTGGGCGAAGAAGTGCACGGGCATGAACTCGGCGGCGAACCGCATGACACCCAGTGCGCCGAGGATGGTCAGACCGCCGATGACGGCGGGCAGGCTGGCCGCGATCACGCCGCCGAAGACGAAGAACAGCACCACGGCCACCAGCGGGATGGCGGCCACCTCGGCGCGCCGCTGGTCTTCCCCGATCGTCCCGGTCAGCTCGCTGGCCAGCGGATTCAGTCCGGCGAGCTGGATGTCACCGCCGTTGATCTTCTCCAGCGCCGGTTCGATGGTCTGGTAGTTCTTCAGGATGGTGTCGTCGTCATCGCCCTTTAGCGGGATGCTGACGAACGTCTTGGAGTCGTCCGCGGTCTTCATCTGCTGCACGGTCTCGGCCGTGCTGTCCGGGGCGCGCAGCCAGCCGACCCAGCTGACGATCTGGTCGGGATAGTCGTCCACCAACTGGTTGAGTTCGTCGGTGACCGTGCGCATCCACTCGGGGTTGGTGACCTTCTCGCCGTCGGGCGGCGTCAGGATCGCCACCACGTGGCTGGTGCGGTCCCGGCCGTACGCCTCGTCGGACACCACCGAGGCGTGCACCGACTGGCTGCCGTCGTCGTAGAAACCGCTCTGCGTGACGTGCTGTCCCAGGCTGATGCCGTAGACGCCGCCGCCCAGGCACAGTGCGACCATGACACCGATAACGATGTATCGGTACTGGTACACCGTTCGACCCCACCAGGCGAACACGTTAGCTCCTATTGGTCATAAACAAATATCGACAACACAGTTATCGGCCGGCACATCTGAGACGTTCGCTTCTTCATCTGCGTTCTCTAGCTGCGCGAGGCCAGTAGCGAAGACAGCGGCCGGAATGGCTGCAGCCATGCGCCCTGCTCAGGTAGCGAATCAAGGCCGATTCGCGGTAGCGGCTCCCGGAAGACACCGTCGATGTCCTCCAGATCGACAAACTCCAAGGTATCCGACGCTAGCGCCCAACTGGCATGTTCGCGAAATCCGAGCACCTGGACCTCGACACCTTCCTTGGCGAGGTCTTCCAGCGGTTGTTTGAAGGCCTGACCGTCGGCCGAGGCGACCGACAGCGCGGCCAGCCCCTCCGCCCGGCGCAGGGCGATGTGGTCGAGCATGTCGGAGTCGACGTCGCTGTCGTCGTCGATCTTGGGTTTGGCGAACACTGCGAACCCGACGTTGCGCAACGCCTCCACCCAGGGCCGCACCACATCGGCGCTGCCGGGCGCGATGTTGGTGAAGACCGTGGCCTCGGGCTCCAGGGACACCGTCAGCCCGTCCCGGGCGTACTGCGCAGACAGGTCGGCGGTGCGGGCCAGCAGCCAGCGGCCCAGCGCGTCGAAGCGGGGCCGGTGCGCCGCGGTGGGACGGCCGCCGAGCAGCGATCCGAGGCCCATGTCCAGGTTGGGTGCGTCCCAGACCAGCAGGACCCGCGATGTCGCGGGGGCCTGGGTGGCGGCGCCGCCGGTGTCGTCGCCGACCTGGTCGGCTGCGTCGCCGGCGTCGGGCCCGATGTCGGACATGGCGCCGATGTTCTCGGTCAGGCTCATCCGATGCGCTCCCACAACAGCTCGGCCACCGATGGGCCGGCCAGCGCTTTTCGTTCGTATTTCGTCACCGGTCGGGCCACCGAGATGGGAAGTTCTGCTGCCCCGGGGTCGACCCGGCGCAGCCGGGGCTCGGCGTCGCCGACCTCGGCGATGTGTTCGGCATAGCCCTGGTGGTCGGTCGCCGCGTGCAGCACACCGCCCGGACGGAGCCGGTCGGCGATCAGCGCCATGGTGTCGGTCTGCAGGAGGCGCCGCTTGTGGTGGCGGGCCTTGGGCCACGGGTCGGGGAAGAACACCCGCACCCCGGTCAGCGAGTCGGGCCCGAACATGTGCGCCAGGACGTCCACCCCGTCGCCGCGGACCAGCCGGATGTTGGTCACCGCGTTGCGGTCGACGGCGGCGAGCAGCTGGGCCAACCCGCGCCGGTACACCTCGACGGCCACGACGTCGATGTCGGGTTCTGCGATCGCCATCTCCAGCGTGGAAGTCCCGGTACCGCACCCGATCTCCAGCACGACCGGGGCGTGGCGGCCGAACCAGGCGGCGGTGTCCAGCAGCGGTGCGGGGTCCTCGCCGTCGCGGGCCTGGGTGCCCATCTGCGGCCACAGCCGGTCCCAGGTCGCCTGCTGGCCGTCCGAGATCGTGGAACGGCGCGCGCGAAAGCTGGTGACGCGTCGATGGAAATGCGGGGAGGGCCCGGTCTGGGCAGCGCCGGGCAGGTCGGGTCGACCGGGGTCGTCGGACCCGGGCGCCGGATGGTGATCGGCGACGTCAGGGCCCGGAATTTGCATCCGTCCATGGTCGCTCATCGAGCCTTTACTCCCTGCATCGTGTTACAGATTGATACCCAACAGTTGCCTTCTCTGTGTCCCCCCTGGGTACCGGCCGACAGCCGCGCCGTCCACCCGGAAAACGTGTTCGGTGACCTCCCGCGCTGGTGGCAGGATTCCTGTCGACGGGCTGGACACGATCCGGCCGGAATCGGGGGGCGACACATCTTCGTCGATGTCTTGGCGCGCTATGCAGAACAGACCCGTGACGACGCTGTCGCGGCCGTCGAACGACGGCTCGGTGCCCCCCTCAGACTAGCTGTGACCGGGCGTGCGGGGGTGGGGCGCGGCCGGGTCGCCGCGGCGCTGCAGAGTCCCGGATTCGTGCTGGTCGCCGATCCGCAACCGGTGGATCTGCGGGTGCTCGTGGCGGTCGAGACCCTGACCGCCGAGGAGGTCGGGTGCCTTCGGTCGGCTCCGGTGCCCACCGTGGTGGTGCTCAACAAGGCCGATCTGGCCGGCGCCGAGCCGGGTGGTCCGTTGGCCGCGGCGCAGCGGACCGC
>NZ_JBSWXU010000230.1:0-4963 GCF_056160785.1 Mycobacterium sp. ABE4_509
GACCACCGGCGGGCCGGCGGCCGGGGGAAGCGACGAGCACGGCTGGGCGGCCGACGTCGACGCGCTGCTGGCCGAACGTGCGCAGACCGCCCGCCCGGGGACACCGTCGCTGCCGATGCAGCTGTCGGTCAGCGCGATGGTCGAACTCGGGCGCGATCCCGGCGCGGTGGCGCAGCGGCTGAACCGGCGCCTCCCGCGCCGGCCCGATCCGCACGCGCTGCTGGGAACGGCCTTTCACGAATGGGTGCACCGCTATTTCCAGGCCGAGAAGCTCTTCGACCTCGACGACCTGCCCGGTGCGGTCGACGCGGACCGGCCCGACCGCGGCGAACTCGAGGAGCTGCAGTCGGCGTTCGCGCTGTCACCCTGGGCGGCACGTACTCCCGTCGATGTCGAGGTGCCGTTCGACATGGTGCTCGGCGCGAAGGTGGTGCGGGGCCGCATCGACGCGGTCTTCGCCGACCCCGACGGCGGCATGACCGTGGTGGACTGGAAGACCGGTGAACCGCCCTCCGACTCCGAGGAACTGCAGCGCAACGCGGTTCAGCTGGCGGTGTACCGGCTGGCGTGGGCCGGGCTGCGTGGGTGCCCGGTGTCGTCGGTGCGCGCGGCGTTCCACTATGTGCGCAGTGGGCGCACCGTGGTCCCCGACGCGCTGCCCGAGGCCGACGAGCTGGCCGCGCTGCTCGCCGAGGGGTTCGACGGCGCGGCTGCGTGAGAAGGTCAGGAGTCGCGGTAGATCTTGAGCGCACCCAGGATCATCGGGATCTGGAACGGCAGCCGGGCGATCGCCACGATGCGCAGCGGCAGCGGCTTGGCCGGTTCCCGGAACCACAGCCGCACCATGTTCACGTTGGCCGGGAACACCGAGACGAACAGCGCGATCGCGGCCAGCGCGCCGAGCCGGCGGGTCTTGGGCGCCAGCAGCGCCGCGCCGATGCCGACCTCGGCCACCCCGGAGGCGTAGGTGTAGAACCGCGCGCTGCCGGGCAGCTCCTCGGGAACGATGTCGTCGAACGGCTTCGGGGCGACGAAGTGCAGCGTGCCGATGCCGAGCAGCATCGCCGCCATCCGGTACACGCGGGTCGGGGGCTGCTGCTGTGCGGGTGCGGAGGAGGTCATGATTACATTGTGCTGGTGCGGTTGCCTCACCCCCTGACAGGCCCCCGTGGTTAAGGGCAGGCTGCGTCGGCGGCTTCGTCGGTTCGACCAAGGGCTGACCGACCTCCCGGTGCATGCCCTGACCGACCGGGTGCAGATCCCGGAGGATCTGCCCAGCCCGTGGGTTCGGATCACCAAACGCATCGTCATCGCCCTTGCCGTGCTGTGCGCGGTGGTGCTGATCGTCTACCTGGACCGCGACGGCTACCGCGACGTCCAGGAGGACGGGCTGTCGCTGCTCGACTGCTTCTACTACGCGACGGT
Source organism: Mycobacterium sp. ABE4_509 (assembly GCF_056160785.1). Taxonomy (NCBI): domain Bacteria; kingdom Bacillati; phylum Actinomycetota; class Actinomycetes; order Mycobacteriales; family Mycobacteriaceae; genus Mycobacterium; species Mycobacterium sp. ABE4_509. The sequence continues at coordinate 1,426 of NZ_JBSWXU010000230.1, forward strand.
GTCGCTGTCGACCACCGGCTACGGCGACATCACCCCGTACACGGAGTCCGCCCGGCTGGTCAACATCGTGGTCATCACGCCGCTGCGGGTGGCGTTCCTGATCGTGCTGATCGGTACCACGGTCGAGACGCTGACCACCGAATCGCGGCAGGCGTTCAAGATCCAGCAGTGGAGGAACAAATTGCGCAACCACACCGTGGTGATCGGGTACGGCACCAAGGGCCGCACGGCCGTGGCCGCCATGATCGGCGACGAAGTGGCCCCCGCCGACATCGTCATCGTCGACGAGAATCCGGCCGCGCTCGAACGCGCCAAGAGCGCCGGGCTGGTGACGGTGCGCGGCAGCGCCACCGACTCCGAGGTGTTGCGGCTGGCCAGCGCGCAGCACGCGAAATCGATCATCGTGGCCACCAACCGTGACGACACCGCAGTGCTGGTCACGCTGACCGCGCGCGAACTCGCCCCGAAGGCCAAGATCATCGCCGCCGTCCGCGAGGCCGAGAACCAGCACCTGCTCGAACAGTCGGGCGCCGACTCCACCGTGGTGACCTCGGAAACCGCGGGTCGCCTGCTCGGCATCGCGGTGCAGACACCCAGTGTCGTGGAGATGATGGAGGACCTGCTGACACCCAACGCCGGGTTCGCGATCGCCGAACGTGAGGTCTCACCCAAGGAGGCCGGCGGCTCCCCGCGGCATCTGCACGACCTGGTGCTGGGCGTGGTGCGGGGCAACAAGCTGATCCGGGTCGACGACGCCGAGGTCGACGCGCTCGAGGTGGGGGACCGGCTGCTGTACATCCGCAGCGCCGAGGCGGATCGGTGAGCTTCCGGCTGCGCCACGTTCCGCTGCTGTCGCGGGTGGGGGCCGACCGGGCCGACGCGCTGCGCACCGATGTCGACGCCGCGGTCGCCGGGTGGCCCGACGCGCTGCTGCTGCGGGTGGACCGCCGCAACCAGGTGCTGATCTCACAGGGCCGCGCCGTGCTGAACCGGGCCGGCGGTGCCGGCGAGACTCCGCCGGAGAGCGCGGTGTTCCTGGGCCGGCTCGACGACGGTCGGCATGTGTGGGCGATGCGCTCGGAGCTGGAGCCCCCCGAGGATGCGCAGGCCCCCACCGAGGTGCTGGATCTGCGTCGTACCGGGGATGTGTTCGACGACCTGAGCGCGCAGCTGGTGGCCACCGCCACCGCGTTGTTGAACTGGCATGACAACGCCCGGTTCAGCCCGGTGGACGGTGCGCCGACCCGGCCGGTCAAGGCCGGCTGGTCGCGGGTCAGTGCGCTCAGCGGCCGCGAGGAGTTCCCGCGCATCGATCCCGCGGTCATCTGTCTGGTCCACGACGGGCACGACCGGGCGGTGCTGGCGCGTCAGGCGGTGTGGCCGCAGCGGTTGTTCTCGATCCTGGCCGGGTTCGTCGAGGCCGGGGAGTCGTTCGAGTCGTGTGTGGTGCGCGAGATCGCCGAAGAGATCGGGCTGACCGTCACCGACGTCGAGTATCTGGGCTCTCAGCCGTGGCCGTTTCCGCGGTCGCTGATGGTGGGCTTCCACGCCATCGGTGACCCGGAGCAGCAGTTCTCGTTCAACGACGGCGAGATCGCCGAGGCGGCCTGGTTCACCCGCGCCGAGATCCGCGAGGCACTGGACCGCGGGGACTGGGGTTCCGGTGGTGACGGCTCGCGGCTGCTGCTGCCCGGTTCGATCTCGATCGCCCGGGAGATCATCGAGTCCTGGGCCGCCCTGGACTGAGCCCCCTAGTGACCGCGAATGTGCGTTCCCTGTAGCAGTGAGCGCGCCGCGGCGACAGGGAATGCACGTTCGCGAGCGTGGTCGGGCTCAGCCGGCGATCTTGGCCTTGACCTGTGCGCCGCTCGGGTTGGTCAGCGTGGACCCGTCGGCGAACTTCAGGGTGGGCACGGTCTGGTTGCCCCCATTGACCGACGCCACGAAGTCCGCTGCGGTCGCGTCGCGTTCGATGTTGACCTCGGTGTAGCTGATGCCCTCGTTCTTGAGGATCTTCTTCAGCCGGACGCAGTACCCACACCAGGACGTGGTGTACATGGTGACCGTGGCGGCATCGTTTGCGCTCATAGGCCCTTCAACGTAGCCGATGCCCGATCCATGCCGCGCCGGGGCCACATGTGTCGGAGCTCGCTGACATGATGGTCGCCATGTCCCCGACAGCTTCGCGTGATCTGCTGCTGGGCGACCTGGACGAAGAGCAGCGGGAGGCGGTGCTCGCACCGCGCGGGCCGGTGTGCGTGCTGGCCGGTGCCGGTACCGGTAAGACCCGCACCATCACCCGGCGCATCGCCCATCTGGTGACCGCCGGGCACGTCGCGCCCGGCCAGGTGCTCGCGGTGACGTTCACCCAGCGCGCCGCGGGGGAGATGCGCGCGCGTCTTCGTGCGCTCACCACCGATGACGCCGCCGCCCCGACCGAGTCGGTGCAGGCGATGACCTTCCACGCCGCGGCGCGGCGCCAGCTGGCCTACTTCTGGCCCCGCGTCGTCGGTGACACCGACTGGCAGCTACTGGATTCCAAGTTCGCGATCGTCGCCCAGGCCGCCAACCGCGCGGGGTTGGCGACCGGCACCGACGATGTGCGTGACCTCGCCGGCGAGATCGAATGGGCCAAGGCGTCGCTGATCACCCCCGAGGGCTACCCCGACGCGGTCGCCGAGGCCGGCCGCGACATCCCGTTCGACGCCGCCAAGACCGCGACGGCCTACGCCGGATACGAGTCGCTCAAGTCGCGCCGGGAAGGCCTGATGCTGCTGGACTTTGATGACCTGCTGCTGCACACCGCCGCGGCGATCGAGAACGACGCCGCGGTGGCCCAGGAGTTCCGCGACCGCTACCGCTGCTTCGTCGTCGACGAATACCAGGACGTGACACCCCTGCAGCAGCGGGTGCTGCAGGCGTGGCTGGGCGGGCGCGACGATCTGACCGTCGTCGGTGATGCCAACCAGACGATCTACTCCTTCACCGGGGCCTCACCGCGTTACCTGCTGGATTTCTCCCGGCGTTTCCCCGAGGCGGCGGTGGTGCGCCTGGAGCGTGACTACCGCTCCACCCCGCAGGTGGTGTCGCTGGCCAACCGGGTCATCGCCGCCGCGCGGGGCCGGATGGCGGGCAGCAAGCTGCACCTGGTCGGGCAGCGCCCGCCCGGCCCGAACCCGACGTTCAACGAGTATCCCGACGAGGTCGCCGAAGCCGCGGCGGTGGCCCGCGGGGTGGGCAAACTCATCGAATCCGGCACGGCCGCTTCCGAGATCGCGGTGCTGTACCGGATCAACGCGCAGTCGGAGGTCTACGAGGAGGCGCTGACCGAAGCCGGGGTGCCCTTCCAGGTCCGCGGCGGTGAGGGTTTCTTCAGCCGGCAGGAGATCCGGCAGGCCGTACTGGCCCTGCAGCGGGTCGCCGAACGCGGCACCGATCCCGAGGCCGGCGTTGCCGATGTGGTGCGCGCGACGCTGGAGCCGCTGGGCCTGACCGCCGAGGCGCCGTCGGGCACCCGCGCCCGCGACCGGTGGGAGGC
>NZ_JBSWXU010000231.1:0-4759 GCF_056160785.1 Mycobacterium sp. ABE4_509
GCTCGGGCCCGTCGCGCGAATGACTGTCGCCACCGAGATGTGGCGCGCCCAACCGGCGGTCGCCGGCCCGCGGGGCGCCGCCTGCCGGGTCGCGCTGCTCGACCTCGGTGGATCGGGTCCGCACCCACAGGAGCTGCTCGAAACCCTGATCGAGCACGACGGGGTGCTGCTCGCCGACCCCGCCGAGGCCGAGGTGCTGGTCGTGGTGGCGCCGCCGGGGGCCGGCGGTGACGATGCCGCGGCCATCACCGACCTGGCGCACCGTGTCGACTCCGGACTGCTGGACTACGCCGGCGCGATCGGCCCCCACTGCCGCGACGTCTGGCTGCTGACCGCCGGCGCCGAAACCGTCAGCGGCCACGACGCCCTCGCCGATCCGGTGCAGTCGGCGCTGGCGGCAATGCACCGCAGCATCGGTTTCGAGCATCCCGACCAGAACTTCCACCATCTCGACCTGCCGGCGGCCACGACCGCCGACACCGCAGCGGTGGCGGCGATTCTGGCCGGTTCCGGCGAGCTGGCGCTTCGCCGGGGCACGCTGTACCGCCGGACGCTGGGCGAGACCGCCGCACCGGCCGCGCCGTGGCGGCTGGACTCCGGGCTGCTCGACGACGTGGTGATCACCGGCGGGTCCGGGGTCGTCGGGCTCGGTTATGCCCGCTACCTCGCCGCGCACGGCGCCCGGCGCATCACGCTGCTGAGTCGCGGCGGCGTCGATCCGGCCGTCGTCGCCGAGCTGCGCGACCTCGGCGCCGCGATCGAAGCACCGGTATGCGACATCACCGACCCCGAACAGCTGTCCGCCGCCGCGGCGAACGGTGCCCGGGCGACGCTGGTCGTGCACGCCGCGGGCACCGCGTCCTTCGCCGAACGCGCCGCCGTCAGCGGGGTGGCGCTGGCCGACATGTGCGCCGCGAAGATCATCGGCCTCGACCGGCTGGTGCGCAGTTGGCCGTTGCACGGCGAAGCTCGGATGCTGTTGTGTTCCTCGGTGATCGGGGTGTGGGGCGGCAAGGGTGCAGTCGGCTACGCCGCGGCCAACCGGATGCTCGACGTCGCCGCGGCGCGGCACCGGGGACAGGGCCTGCACTGTTCTTCGGTGCGCTGGGGCCTGTGGGAGGGCGGCGGCATCGTCGACGCCGGTGAGATCGCCCGTGTCGAACGCGCCGGGCTGCGCCAGCTGGACCCGGTGCGCGCCGTCGAGGCGAGCCTGGCCGAGCATCCCGGCGATCCGCTGATCCTGCTGGCCGACCCCGACCGGCTCCGGATGTTCTTCGACACCGGCGCCGAACCGGCGGACCCGACGCCCACCGACGCGGTGGACGCAGCTGCCGACCACGACGACGCACCGGTGGCGGCTCCGGACGCGGTCCGCAGCCAGCTGGCCGTCGTACTCAACGCCGAGGCGACGACGCTGGACCTCGACGCCACGCTGTTCGACCTCGGAGTCGACTCACTGCTGGCCCTGGACCTGCGCAAGCGCCTCAAAAGGCTCACCGGACACACCGTTCCGCTGGCCACGCTGCTCGGTGGCATCACTGGCACCGACCTGATCGCCGCGATCACAGAAAGTGGACATTCTGCGTGACTGACATGGACACCCCGACACAGCTGACCGAGCGCCGACTCGAGTTGCTGCGCCGCAGGCTCGACGAGCGTGGACTCAGCGCAGCCCGGGCCGACGACGATGCGGACGTTGCGGCGATGTCGGAAGGCCAGCTGCGGATGTGGTTCGTGCACAACGCCGACCCGAGCCGCGCGTTGCTGAACGTGTGCCTGTCCTACCGCATCACCGGCACCGTCGACACCGCCCGGCTGCGGGAAGCCGTCAACGCGGTGGCGTCCCGGCATCCGGTGTTGCGCACGACCTATCACACCGAGGGCGGTGACGGCGGCGAGACCGGCGTGCCGGTGCCGGCGGTGCACACCGACCTGCAGCCCGGCTGGGCCGAACACGACCTGACCGAGCTGTCCGAGCGGGCCCGCGGGCTGCGGCTCGAGGTGCTCGCCCAGCGTGAGTTCGCCGCACCGTTCGACCTCGGCGCCGATTCGCCACTGCGGATCACCGTGATCCGTACCAGTGCAACGGAACTGGTGTTACTGCTGGTGGCACATCACATCGCCTGGGATGACGGTTCCTGGGAGGTGTTCTTCACCGACCTCACCCGGGCCTACCTCGGCGAACCGCTGGCGGCCCGACGTTCCCCGGCCGCGGCACCCGCCTCCGACGAGGCCGATGTCGAGTACTGGCGCGCGGTGATGGCCGATCCACCCGAACCGCTCGAGTTGCCCGGTCCGACCGGCTCGGCGGTTCCGACCAGCTGGCGGTCCCGGCGCACCACCCTGCGACTGGACGGCGCGGTCGCCGCCAAGGTCACCGCGATGGCCGATGCGGCGGGCGCCACCCCCTTCACGGTGCTGCTGGCCGTCTTCGGGGCGCTGGTGCACCGCTACAGCCATGTCGACGACTTCCTGGTCGCCACCCCGGTACTCAACCGCGCAGCCGACACCGAGGACGCCATCGGATACTTCGGCAACACCGCGGCGCTGCGGCTACGCCCGCAACCGACCATGACCTTCGCCGACCTGCTCGATCAGACCAGGGACACCGTGATCGGCGCGTTCGCCCACCAGCGTGTCGGCCTGGAACGCATGGTCCGCGAGCTCAACCCGGACCGCCGGCACGGCGCCGAACGGATGACCAGGGTCAGCTTCGGATTCCGCGGCCCCGACCGGTACGGCTTCACCCCGCCGGGGGTCACCTGCGAACGTGCCGACCTGCGCGCCCACCTGACCCACCTGCCGCTGGGAATCATGATCGAGTTCGACACCGACGGGATCCTCGTCGAGCTCGAGTACCTCGTCGAGATCATCGAACCGGCACTGGCCCGGCAACTCATCGACCACTACGGCGTCCTGCTCGACAGCGCGCTGGCCCGGCCCGATTCGACCCTGAGCGCACTCGAGCTGATGGGGGAGCGCGACAGCGCCTGGCTGCGTGAGGTCAGCCACGGGCCCGAGTTCGACACCCCACCGGCGACCATCACCGCGCTGATCGAAGCCCAGGCCGAACGCAGCCCGGACGCGACGGCAGTGGTCTACGAAGGCCGCCACTTCAGCTACCGGGAGGTCAACGAGTCCGCCAATCGGATCGCCCACCGGCTGATCGAAGCGGGTATCGGGGCAGAGGACCGGGTCGCGGTCCTGCTCGACAAGTCACCCGAACTGGTCGTCACCGCCTTGGGCGTGCTGAAGGCGGGCGCGGTGTATCTGCCGATCGACCCCACCTACCCGCAGGACCGGCTGGATTTCATCCTCGGCGACTGCGACGCGAAATACGTCATCGGCGAACCGGTCACCGGTGTCGACGACTACCGGAGCGATGACCCGACCGATGCCGACCGGGTGCGCCCGCTGCGCCCGGACAACACCGCCTACCTGATCTACACCTCGGGGTCGACCGGTCTGCCCAAGGGCGTCCCGGTCCCGCACCGGCCGGTCGCCGAGTACTTCGTCTGGTTCAAGCAGGACTACCAGGTCGACGCCGAGGACCGGCTGCTGCAGGTCGCCTCGCCCAGTTTCGACGTGTCCATCGCCGAGGTGTTCGGCACCCTGGCCTGCGGGGCCCGCCTGGTGATCCACCGGCCCGACGGCCTGCGCGATATCGGCTACCTCACCGATCTGCTGCGTGACGAGGGCATCACCGCAATGCATTTCGTTCCGTCTCTGCTCGGCCTGTTCCTGTCGCTGCCCGGCGTCAACCAGTGGCGCACCCTGCGTCGGGTCCCGATCGGCGGGGAGGCGCTGCCCGGCGAGGTCGCCGACAAGTTCCACGCCACCTTCGATGCGTTGCTGCACAACTTCTACGGACCAACCGAAACGGTCATCAACGCCACCCGCTACAAGGTCGAGGGCCGGCAGGGCACCCGCATCGTGCCGATCGGCACCCCCAAGATCAACACCGCGATCCACATTCTCGATGACGCACTGCGGCCGGTCCCGGTCGGCTCGATCGGTGAGATCTACATCGGCGGAACCCATGTCGCACCCGGCTACCACCGCAGGCCCGGGTTGACCGCCGAACGCTTCGTCGCCGACCCGTTCACTCCCGGAGCCCGGCTGTACCGGTCGGGGGACCTGGCGCGGCGCAACGCCGACGGTGACGTCGAGTTCGTCGGGCGTGCCGACGAGCAGGTGAAGATCCGCGGGTTCCGCATCGAACTCGGCGACGTCGCCGCGGCCATCACCGTCGATCCCAGTGTCGGCCAGGCCGTGGTGGTGGTCAGTGAGCTCCCCAACCTCGGCAAGAGCCTGGTCGGCTACCTGACCCCGGCGGCGGGCCAGACCGTGGACGTCGACCGGATCCGCGCCCGCGTCGCCGCGGCGCTGCCCGAATACATGACGCCGGCCGGCTACGTCGTGGTCGACGAGATCCCGATCACCGCGCACGGCAAGATCGACCGGGCCGCGCTGCCCGACCCGGAGATCCAGGTCGGCAACGAGTTCCGCGAACCTGCGGCGGGCACCGAAACCCAACTCGCCGAGCTGTTCGCCGAGCTGCTCGGCCACGCACGGGTCGGCGCCGACGACTCGTTCTTCGACCTCGGCGGGCATTCTCTGCTGGCGACCAAGCTGGTCGCGGAGGTCAGGTCGCGGTGCGGGGTCGACATCGGGGTCCGTGACATCTTCGAGCTGGGCAGCGTGGCTCGGCTGGCCGCCCACGTCGACGCGCTCGGCGCGGCGGGGACCGGCCCGGCGC
>NZ_JBSWXU010000232.1:0-4693 GCF_056160785.1 Mycobacterium sp. ABE4_509
GACGAGAACGGCGCTGCCCCGGCGGCGCCGGCCCGCCGGCGCAGCACCCGGCGGTGCGTCGTGCGCACACGACTCGGCGGCGTCGATGAACGTCCGGCGATCGGTGAATGTCACCGGTGCCGCAGTCGCCCGCACCTGCGCGCTGGTCGTGGCAGCCGGTGGGGCGACGCCGGCCGGCACGTCGAACAGGACCGCGTTCGCAGATCCCAGATGTCCGGGCACCGAGTCGTCGTCGCGGCCGAACACCACGGCCTCGGCGCCCGGGTCGGCCACGACGACGACATGCTCGGCGAATTCGACCACCGTGACACCGCATTTCTCGCCGAGAAGCGCTGTCCTGGAGACGGTCACGCTCTGCGCGCAGATCCGGCGCCCGGCCTCGGAGACCACCTGGACACGCATCCCGGGCCACCAGGTGGGAACGACCAGGGTGAGTGCGACGGGCTGCGGTCCGGCCGCGGCACGCAACACGTCGTGCCACAGCTGCGCCACCGCGACGGGCTGTTCGCCCAGCAACGCGAGCGGGTCGTCGATGCACTCCATGGCCGCCGACACCAGATCCGGCGGCGCGGGGTGCGGACCGCGCACGGTCACCGGGCCGACCTCGACGGTGACCGTCACGGCGGCTGCACCCATCCGACCTGGATGAGCTCATCGGGGCGCCCCCGCACATGCAGCATTCCGCGTCCGGGTGGTTGCGGTGTCGATCTGGTGGTGCCGAACAGCACGCCCTCGTCGGGGCCTGCGCTCATCATCAGCGCGGAGCACCCGAGGTCGCGCATCCGGGCCAGCACCGGATCGAACATCGCCCGGGCTGCGCCACCGGCGCGACGGGCGACGATCACGTGCAGACCCAGATCCTTGGCGTGCGGCAGGAATTCGGCAAGCGGCGTCAACGGGTTGCCCGTGGCACCGGCCACCAGGTCGTAGTCGTCAACCACGAGGTAGATGTCCGGGCCCGACCACCAGGACCTGTCGCGCAGCTGGCTCTGGGTGACGTTCTCGTCCGGCATTCTGGCGCTCAGCTGCGCCGACAGCGCGGCCATCCGCGCCACCAGCGCCGGGCCCGACACCGCGTACCCGGCCAGGTGCTCGGTCTCGACGACACCGAGCAGACCGCGACGGTAGTCGACGATCTCCAGCCGGGTCTGCGCCGCGCCGGAGCCGCCAACCAGCTCCGCGCACAACGCCCGCAGCACCGCTGTCTTGCCGCATTCGGTGTCGCCGAGGATCAGCAGATGCGGGTTGCGGGTGAAATCCACGGCGACCGGCTGCAGCTCGCGCTCGCCGATGCCGAGCAGGATCTGACCGGCAGCCCGCCGCGGCGCGGCGAGCGTGGCGAGCTCCACCAGCGCGGGCAGCAGTTCGACCGGTTTCGCGGTACGCCCCCCGGGGTGATGGCGCACCGTAGCCGCGTCGGGAACGGCGATGAGCATCTCCCTGCCCTCGCGGGTCAGTCCCCGCCCGGGTGGACGGTCGAGCAGCTCCCGGGCCATCCGCCGGTCCATCTCCGAATCGGCGGGATCACCCAGCCGCAGTTCGATCCTGGTGGCGATCTGGTCTTTAAGCGCGGGCCGCAGATCGGCCCAGCGCGAGGCCGCGATCACGACATGAACCCGGTGGGCCAGGCCTTGTGCGGCCAGTGCGGTGATGGCGACGTCGAGCCCCTCGAATTCCTGCCGCAACACCGCCCATCCGTCGACGATCAGGAAGACGTCGCCGTAGGAGTCGTCGTCGGCGCCCGCCTCGCGCGCGTGCAGCACCGACTCCAGGACCGCCACGGTGCGCCGGCACAGCTCGGGGTCGGCGCGGGTGGCGACCGCACCGACATGGGGCAGCGCGGCGAGCTCCGCCAGCGCCCCGCCACCGAAGTCCAGGCAGTAGAACTGCACCCGGGCGGGGTCGTGGGTGCGCGCGAGTGCTGTCACCAGCGTCTGCAGCGTCGTCGACTTGCCCGACCGCGGCGCACCGACGACGGCGACATTGCCCGCCGCTCCGGCCAGGTCGACGGTCAGTGGTGCGTAGCGCTGTTCGAACGGGCAGTCGACGACCCCGATCGCCACCTGCAGGTGCGCCGCGCCGGCAGGCAGGGAGCTCAGCTGCGGGGCACGGTCGAGCGGGGGCAGCCAGATCCGGTGGGCGTCGGGCCCGCGTCCGGCCAGTGCGCGCAGCACCACCTCCAGCAGCGGCCGGCCGGCAGGTGCCCCGTCCTGACACCGGCTCGTCACCTCGGCCATGGTGAAGGGCCGCACTCCGGTCGGTGCAGGGCCCTGCGGATCCTGCGCATGGATCCCGGAGACGAACGCGGTCTGGAACCGGCGCATGCGTCCGTCGGCGGTCTTGAGGTAGGCCGCACCCGGCTGGGCGGGAAGGTGGTAGGCGTCGGCCACCCCCAGCACGGCACGTGATTCCGAGGCCGAGAACGTCTTCAGGCAGATCCGGTAGGACAGATGTGTTTCCAGTCCCCGCAGCCTGCCCTCGTCGAGACGTTGGCTGGCCAGCAACAGGTGGATGCCCAGGGACCGGCCCAACCGCCCGATGGCGACGAACATGTCGGTGAAGTCGGGGTGTGCACTGAGCAACTCGGAGAATTCGTCGATGACGATGAACAGTGCGGGCATCGCGGGGAGGGTGGGCGTACGGGTCCGGGCCCGGCGGTACTCGGCGATGTTGGCCAGATTGCCCGCGCCGCGCAGCATCTCCTGCCTGCGGTACACCTCGCCGGACAGGGCCGCCTTCATGCGCGTGACCAGCGGCGCCTCGTCGGCGAGGTTGGTGATCACCGCCGCCACGTGTCGGGCGGTCTCCAACCCGAGAAATGTGGCCCCACCTTTGAAGTCGACCAGGACCAGGTTCAGGCTCTCGGGTGGGTGGGTGGCGATCATGCCGAGGGTCAGCGTCCTGAGGAACTCAGATTTTCCCGAGCCGGTCGCCCCGACACACAACCCGTGTGGGCCCATCCCGCCGGCCGCCGCCTCGTTGATGTCGAGGTGCACGGCGGTCCCGTCATCGCTCACCCCGATCGGAACGGCCCGGGTGGGGTCCTCGCAGCGCCGGTGCACCGCGTCGCCGAGGCGTTCGGGGTCATCGACGCCCATCAGCGTCAACCAGTCCGACTCGCGCTGGTCGCGCTGTTGCGCCGACGCCGTGGCACATCCGGCGATGGTGCGCGCGCAGGCCAGCGCATCGGCCGGCGCCATCCCGTCGCAGGAAACCGCCAGGGCGGTGCCGTCGGCGCGGACCCGCACCGTGGTGGCATCCTCGTCCGGGTCCAGCACGACGGCGGTGACGCCCGGGGCGGGAGCGGGCGCCGATCCGCCGTCGACGATCGCCACCCGGTGCCTGGCGGCTTCTGGATCGCGCAGGTGGGGAAGCCATTTCAGCCACTCCCAGGACTCGACCGCAGCCCTGTTCGGCTGCACGACGAAGCCGACGGCCTCGGGGCCGTGCGAGATCGCGAGCTGGCACACCAGCGCCCGCCCGGCTGCGCGCACCCCGCCTGGCGCACCGCTGAACGTGACGGCCCGCGTGTTCTGCAGCGACAGCAGCACCGGGACATCGGAGATCACCGACCGCCGCCGCACCAGTTCGCGCACCGCGTCGGCGGTCACCGGGTCGGCGACGTCCTCGGACCCGATCTCCGGGGCCACCACCCCCACCGCGGCGGAGCCGGCACCGATGCCGAGGCGCGCTGCGCCGAAGTCCGGGTGATCCGGGGTACGGTCCCACATCCGTTGCCCACCGGCCAGGGTCCACAGCGCCGCCGGGTCCGGATGCGCCCAGTGCAGGAACCGGTGCTGTTCGGCGGCGCTTCGGGACAGTTCGGCGTGCACGACGTCGAGGTAGCGCAGATAGCGCGCACGCTGCTGGTTGATCTCGGCGCCGCGCCCGATTCCGCGGGAGCCGTAGGCGAGGGTGCCGATCAGCGACACCACCATCATCGCCGGGAAGAGCAGGAACGTCGGACTCCGCGACGCGGCCGCCCCGGAGGTGAGGTACACCGCGCCCATCCCCGCCATCGCGGCGATCATCACCACGGGCATCACCCGGGCCAGCGGGTTCGCCGGCGGGTGTTCGGGAAGCTTCGGCGGCGCCTCGATGACGACCTGTCCGTGCGGCATCGCGGGCGGGCGGACTGACGACGGATCCAGGGAGACCACAATCGGTTCAGACGCCCCGAGCCCCCGTACGGTTCCATGCACAGTCTGCACAAACTCGCGCACCGGGGTCCCTCTGAGCCGGGTTACGTTGAAGGCGTGCCGGATACGATGCGCCGGGTGACCGTGCTCGCGGCCGGCGGTGACGGCGACTCGGGGACCGATCTGATGCTGCCCGCCGCCTGCCCGCTCGGCATGCTGGTGCCCGCGATCGTGCAGGCGGTGGTCGGCGCGGGCACCCCCGCCCCGGTGCGCTGGCGGTTGTCCCGGGTTGCGGGCGAAGATCTCGACAGCACCCGTTCCCTGGTGGAACAGAACGTCGGCGACGGCGCTCTGCTCGTCCTGACGCACGCTGAACATGCTCCGCCACAACATGTTCACAGGGACAGGGCCGCCGCCGTCGCCGCCGCCGTGGATCGCTCCCCGGCGGGAGGGCGCGGCGCCGCGGTTTGGGCGGGCCTGGGGTGCTGCGTGCTCGGCGCCGCAGTCCTGGTGTGGTCGGGCACCGCGACCGCGAACGCGGCACACCCGTGGGT
>NZ_JBSWXU010000233.1:0-4690 GCF_056160785.1 Mycobacterium sp. ABE4_509
GCGCCCACCCGGCGCCCAGCCGCGCCGGGCGGCGCTCGGTGGTGTGCTCCTGCGGGGCCGCCGTGTCCTCGGCCGCCTCGGGTGTGTCGTCCGGCGCGGTGTCAGCGTCGGAGTCGGTGGTGGGGTTCAGCCGGCCGGTGCCAGCATCTCCTTCCATCCGTCGTCTCCTGGGTTGCTCGAGTTGCTGACGTTGTACCGGACGCCATCCGGGCCCACCACCTCGCCACTGCTGGGGCTGTACGCGGCGGTGGTGCCGGGCGGCCCTTGGGCGGGAGTGTAGGTGCACGGGTTGGGCTGTTGTCCACTGCAGCTGACGGTACCCGAGCCCGCTGGGCTCAACGGGTCGCTGACCGGGGCGAGGTCCTCCGGCGGAGGCAGCTCGTCGGCCGGCAACGGGTTCATCCCGTTGTTGATCGACGGAGCGGGAATCACCCGGCCCGGGTTGACGCCCTGGTCACAGCGGGCGCCCGGGGCGGGGCAGGACAGCACCTGGTTCGGGTCGCCGTACCAGGGGTTGGTGCCCAGCGGCTCGTAGGGCTCCTCGCTGCGGCACTCCGCCGGGGTCGCCGCCCGCTTACCCGGCACATCGGCGCACGGATAGTTGCGGGCACCGCGAACGGCGTTGCCCTGGTAGTCCTTCGGGATCTTGCAGTACGTGCCCTTGGGCAGTGGCGCGGTGCTGGTGTCGGCCGGCGAACGCCATTCGGATGCCGGCAGGAATCCCGTCATGCACGGCGGCGGAAGGTTGACCGACAGGCCGAAGTGCAGCAGACCGCCGTCCTCGAAGATCGAGCCCATCTGCATCAGGGCGGCCCCCTGCGGGTAGATCACCAGGGTCTGCTCGAGCCCCTTGTTGTAGCGCTTGAGCATGTCGGTGACCACCGACAGGTTCGCCAGTGTCTGCGGCAGCGCCTCCCGCACGTCGCTGAACACCGTGGTCACCTGGTCCAGCGTGGGCGCGGCCTGCGACAGGCCGCTGCGCAGCGCCGCGTCCTGGCCGGCGGCCTGCGAGGCGATGACGTTGAGGTTGCGTGACCACTGCGCGATCGCATCGCCGGAGTCGACCTGGCTCTGCAGGATCGGCGCCGAGTTGTTGATGATGTCGGTGACCTGGGGCAGGTTCTCCTGGAAACCCCCGGCGAGGTTGGTGGTGGACTCGACCAGCCGCTGCAGCGAGGGCCCCAGCCCGCCGACCGCCAGCGAGGTCTCGGTCAGCAGCGTGTCGATCTTCTCCTTGGGCAGCACCGCCAGGCCCTCGTTGGCCGCGTCCAGCGCCGGGCCGACCGGGGCGGGCACGGTGCTGTCGGTGATGGTCTGCCCCGGGCTCAGGTACTGATCGGTGTCGCTGGCCGGGACCAGGTCCAGGTACTGCTCACCGATGGCCGACACCGAGTGGACGTTGGCGCTGACGTCCACCGGGATCCGGAAGTCGTCGCTGATGCTCATCGTCGCGCGCGCACCCGACTCGGTCGGCTCGACCGAGGTGACCTTCCCGATCTCGGTGCCGCGATAGGTGACGTTGGCGGTCTCGTAGAGTCCGCCCGAGCGCGGCAGCTCGGCGTAGAGGGTGTACTGCCCGATACCGGCCAGGCTCGGCAGCCTCAGGTAGTACAGCCCGAGGACGGCGAGCGCGAGCACGGTCAGGATGGTGAACAGCAGCAGCTGCAGCCTGATGAAACGTGTCAGCATCGCTCACTCAGCCCTTTCGATGCGTGGGCCGCCGGGCGCCGAGTTCGGGTTCGGTGTGAAGCGCACGTCCGGGATCATCGTGTTGGGATCGCGGCCCCAGGCCTGTTCGAGGGCCCGCAACATGCCCGACACCCCGGTGCCGGACAGGAACGCGTTGTCGATGGCCGACAGGGTCAGGTCGATGATGATCGACGAGTTGATGTAGTCGCCGCGGATTGCCTTCGGCACGTTCTCGATGCTGTACGGCGCGGTGAGGAACACCTTCAGTGCGCCAAGCAGGTAGGGACCCGACTTGCCCAGCTCACGCAGCGGCCGCTGCAGGTTGGCCAGGTTGGTGCCGATGTTGTCGCTGGCCGGTGCCAGCGCCTCCTCGGCGGCACCGCTGATTCGGCCCAGTGATTCGACGGCGTCGGCGAACAGGTCGCGGGTGTCGGCGAAATGCTGGATGAGCGGCGGGAACTCGGTGAGCACGGCATCGAGGGTGTCGTTGCGCTGCGCGACGACGGCCAGCAGCCGGTTCGTCGAATCGATGGCGCGGGTGATCTCGTCGCGCTGGCGGTTGAGCTCGTCGGTGAAGGTGTCGAGCTGGTCGAGGAAGGTGCGGATCTGGTCGGCGCGCCCGTTGAGCACGTTGTAGACCTCGGTCTGGATGGTCTCGAGGTTGGCCACTCCGCCGCCGGTCAGGATGGTCGCGATGCTGGCCAGTACCCGCTCGGTGGTGGGGAACGCCGAGGAGTTCTTCAGCGGGATCGTGTCGCCGGTCTCGAGCATCTGCGGCGCCGGATCCGGCGGCATGTCCAGCTGGACGTGCTGGGATCCCAACAGGCTGGTCTGCCCGATCTTGGCCAGCGCGTTGACCGGCAGCTTCACGCTGGGGTCCAGATCCAGGGTCAGCGTGGCGATCCAGTTCTTCAACTCGATGGCACGCACCCGGCCCACGTAGACGTCGGCGACACGAACCCGGCTGTTGACGTTGAGCGCCAACGTGTCCGGCATCTGCACGTAGATCGTGGTGTGGTCGGGGCCGGTGCCCGGGCCGCCGGGCAGCGGCACGTTGGAGATGCCCTTCCACGACCCGCACGAGGTGAGCACCAGCGCCACCGCCGACAGCGCGATGACCCGCTGGGTGAGCGTGCGCCACGCGCCCGGCTTCGGGCGGGAGATACCTCTGATCAGCGTCATGCTCAGCCTCCCGCCTCAGCCGGCAGTAGCGGTCCCGGGACGGCCGCAGGTGCAGGCGGTACCGGTGCGGCCGGCGCCGCCGGGGCGATGGCGCCCAGCGGACTCGGATTGCCCACCACGACACCCGGTGCGGGCGCCGGCGCGGTGGGCGCCGGCGGATACCACGGCGGGGGCAGCGGATTGTTCTGGTCGAACGCGTTCGGCGGGCCGGGCAGGTTGCCGTCGCGGGTGGTGCCGAACGCGGGCGGCGCCGGCGGCGGAACGATGTCGGGCCCGCCCATCAGCTCGGACAGGGATTCGGGCGTGAGCATGTTCGCGGTGAACGGCTGCACCTCGACGCCCTGCATGCCGGGGGCGACGATCCAGCCCGGTTCGTGGTTGCCGTGCGAGAACAGGGTGTCGCGGGAGAAGATGCCCGGCACCGTCGTGTCCTTGTACCCGGCCGGTGGGCGCAACCGCTCCTCGGAGTAGGCGATCTGTTTGGGCAGCGTCATCGCGGTCTGGAGCTGGTTGGCACCGAACGGCAGGTAGTTGAACTTGATCGCGTCGAGGATCGGCCCGAGGTACTGGGCGCACAGTTCGGCGGATTCCTGATAGCCCAGTCGGCTGCCGGCCTGGATCGCGCTGCAGATGAACTGCATCGGGTTGGCGAAGCCGGTGATCACCGGCAGGGCGACGATGCCGCCGGCGTTCGGCGACGAGATGTTCATCAGGTTCGCTGCGACGTTGGGGTAGGCGTGCAGCGCGGTCTCGAGGCCCTCCCGGGGCTCGGGCTGCAGGATCGCGTTGGTCACGTCGGCCAGGTTCTGGATGTCGTGGGCCAGCACCTCGCCGTTCTCGTCGATGAATTCCCTTGTGGTTCCGAGCAGTTCGTTGAGGTCGCGCACGGCGTTGGCGACCTCGTCGTCGGTGTTGGTGAACGCGTTGGTGATCTGGGCGAGGTCGTTGTTCAGCGCCACGAACTGCTGGTCACTCTGGTGCAGCGCGTTGACGAACAGGGCCAGGCTCTTGATGACGCTGAAGAAGTCGCCGCGGCCCTCGTTGAGCGCGAACAGCGCCTCCGACAGGTTGGTCAGCGTGCGGTTGATCTGCTCGCCCTTGCCGGCGAAACCGTCTGCCGCGGACTCGATGATGTCTCCGAACGGGCCCTTGGGCTGCTCCGGGGTGGGGCCCAGATCGGTGAGCAGCCTGCTGATCGAGTCCCGCAGGTCGTCGTATTCGACGGGGACCTGGGTGCGGTCCAGGTCGAGCACCGCGTCGTCCTGCAGGACCGGGCCCCCGGTGTAGGGCGGAGCGAGCTGAATCGTGCGCGATGCGACCAGGCTGGGGTTGAGGATCGACGCGGTGGCGTCGGCGGGCACGTTGTACTTGCTGTCGTAGTGGAAGGTGACCTTCATCTTGTCGCCGGCGGGCTCGATGCTGTCGATCGAACCGACCCGCACGCCCATGATCTGGACCTTGTCGCCGGGATAGAGCGCCAGTGTCTGGGTGAAGTAGGCGACGACGGTGTTGGTGGTGGCGCGCTTGTAGACGTTCCATCCGACGGCGACCAGCACGACCGCGAGGATCGCCACCAGGGCGCCGATGATCACCGTGGCGCGCGACAGCCGCGACAGCTTGAGGCTCTTGACACTGAAGACGGTTGACACGTCTATCCCTCCCCTAGCTCTGCGAACCCGGTGGGAGGAACGGTGGGTTGCCCGGCAGCGGCGGCTGACCGGCCGGCGGCACCTGCTGTCCCGGCCCGGGCGGTGGCGGCGGCCCGTCCAGTGCCGGTGGCAGCGGCGCGATACCGGGGGTGAAGTCCGGCGCCGAGGGC
>NZ_JBSWXU010000234.1:0-4618 GCF_056160785.1 Mycobacterium sp. ABE4_509
CGGTCGCGGCGGCCCGGCGGCTGGCGGGCAGGCGCCGGGCGGCGTGGGTGTGGATCGCCGTGGCGCTGCTCGGATTCGCCGTCGGCCAACTCTTCTGGACCGCATACGGGCTCACCCGGGAAGCCCCGCCGTTCCAGTCGTGGGCCGACACCGGCTACGCGCTGTGGCCCCTGGGGACGGGTCTGGCCCTGCTGCTCATGCTGCGCGACTATCCACGCTCGACGATGCTGCGGATCCTGCTCGACGCCGTGGTCGTATCCGGAGCTCTGTTCGGGGCGACCTGGGTGACGTTGTTGGGGACGGTGTACGCCGCCACGGCGGTGGAGTGGCCGGCCATGGTCCTGGCGCTGATGTATCCGCTCGCCGACATCGCAGTGGTCACCGTCGCGCTACTGATGCTGGTGCGCGCCCCGGTGCCCGATCGCAGGCCGCTGGGCATGCTGACCGTGGGACTGGCGCTGGTCGCCGTGGCCGATGTGGCCTACGCGTACCTGACCGCCGTGGAAGGTGTCTACTACGAGGCCATCTCGCTCGGCTACGCGTGGGGCTTCGTGGCGGTCGGCGGTGCCGCATGGATGACTCGGACCCGGTCGGCGGCCGGCCCACCCGCCGCAACCACCCCGGATGCCGCACCCACCTCGATGTGGTTCCCGTTCGTGCCGGTCGCCGTGGCGACACTGATCTGTGCGCCGGTCCTGGTTCCCCGGCTGGGTCCGCTCTACGTCGTCGGGGCGGCCACGGTGTTCGCGGTGCTGGTCCGCCAACTGCTCGTCCTGCGGGACAACTGCCGGCTGCTCGACGAGGTCTCGGACCGGGCGTTGCGTGATCCGCTGACCGGGCTGGCCAACCGCACCCTGTTCACCGACCGGTTGACCCACGCGATGGCTCTGCAGAAACGGGAGGGCAGCGCGGTGGCCGTGTTGCTGCTCGACCTCGACGATTTCAAGCTGGTCAACGACAGCCTCGGCCACCCCGCCGGCGACACCATTCTGGTTCGGGCGGCCGAGCGGCTCACCAACTCGGTGCGCGCCAGCGACACCGTCGCGCGGTTGGGCGGTGACGAGTTCGCGGTGCTCATGGAAGGCGATCCGGACTCGTCACGCTCGGTTGCCCAGCACGTGGTGGCCGCCTTCGACCGGCCCTTCCTCATCGACGGGCAGCATCTGCTGGTGCGCCCCAGCAGCGGGTTGGCCATCGCGACGCCCGACAGCGCCGGCCTGACCGTCGAGGAACTGCTCAAGCAGGCCGACGTCGCGATGTACCGCGCCAAACGGGCGAACTCCAGCGTGCCGGTCACCTTCACCCCCGAAATGGAGCAGCCGTGGGGCGAGGGACCCGAACCGCCCGCAGGCAGGCCCAAGCGCGACAGCGTGTCGCGTCGGGCATCGCTGGGCATGCTGCGCGAACTGCGGACTTCGCTGGAACACGACGGTCTGAGCGTGGTGTATCAGCCCAAGTTCGATCTGCGTTCCGGCGAGGTCGCCGGGGTCGAGGCGTTGGTGCGCTGGCAGCATCCGCGCCGCGGCCTGCTGACCCCCGATCAGTTCCTGCCCCTGGTGCGCCAGCACGGGCTGATGCGTTCGGTGACCACCGCGGTGGTCGACCGGGCGCTCGACGACGCGGTGCAGTGGTGGGCGGCGGGTGTGCGACTTCCGGTCGCCGTCAACGTGTTCGCACCGGACGTCGGCGATCTGGCGCTGCCGCGTCAGCTCGCGCTCGCCCTGCAGCGCCGGGAGCTGCCGCCGGAGATGCTGACCGTCGAGATCACCGAGGACCTGCTGCTGGAGAACCTGGCCAAGACCCGGGACGTGCTGACGATGTTGCGCGACCATCAACTCCGGATCGCCATCGACGACTTCGGCAGCGGCTACTCGGCGTTGTGGTACCTGCGTGAGTTCCCCGTCGACGAACTCAAACTCGACCGGCACTTCATCGCACCCATCACCACCCATCCGGCGTCGGCGGTGATCGTGCGCGCCCTCATCGACCTCGCGCACGCCCTCGACATCACCCCGGTCGCCGAGGGAGTCGAGAACGCCGAGACCGGCAGGCTGCTCCTCGAGTACGGATGCCAGGTGGTTCAGGGCTACCACTTCAGCAGGCCGCTGTCCGCGGCGTCGGTCCTGGAACTCGTCCAGGCGCAACGCCGTTCGGCAGAACCGGAAGGGCGGCTCCGCCAGAGCGCCCCCAGCGGTGACGCCGGGTCGATGCGCTAGCCGGCGCCGGCTGCGGCGGGCTACCCGCCGGCGGGAACCAGGCGCAGCGAGATCGAGTTGATGCAGTAGCGCTGATCGGTGGGGGTGGGGTAGCCCTCACCTTCGAAGACGTGACCCAGGTGGCTGTGGCAGTTCGCACACAGCACCTCCACCCGGCGCATCCCCATCGAATCGTCGGTCCGCAGGATCACCGCGTCGGAGTCGGCCGGATCGAAGAACGACGGCCAGCCGCAATGCGACTCGAACTTCTCGCTGCTGCGGAACAGTTCGGCACCGCAGGCGCGACACTGGTAGACGCCCTCGGTCTTGGTGTCGGTGTATTCGCCGGTGAACGGTCGCTCGGTGCCGGCTCTGCGCAGCACCGTGAACTCCTGCGGGGTCAGGCGCCGGCGCCACTCGTCGTCGCTGAGCGCCAGCGCCGGCCCCGGCGTCGCATCCGGCGCAGAACCTGAAGCTGTCATGGCGCTCAGGCTACCCGCCGGGCTTGCTCCCGGACGTGCCTGCCGGGTCCGGCTCGGGCGGTGGTGCGTTCACCCACGGCGGGTCGATGCCCTCGTCGAGACGATCCTCGTTCTTGGCGTCGAGGTAGCGGAACAGCAGCACCGAGAACACGACGATCAGCAGCAGCGACCAGCCGTAGGTGATCTTCAGGTACTCGATCGCCCGCCCGGTGGTGGGCCATTTCCACATCAGCCAGCGATCCATGGTGGTGAACCCGTAGATCGCCAGCCACGCGACCCAGCTGCGGATCACCGAGTTGGGCAGCACCACGGTCATCAGGAACGGGAACAGCACCATCGAGTAGTAGCCCTGCCCCAGGGACAGCACCAGCCACGAGGTGAGCAGCAGCACGCCCGAGGAGGTCAACATCCAGAAGAACGGGTCGCGGGTGCGGTAGTAGCGGTACAGCAGCCACAGCGCGGCGACCCCGAGCGCGGCGAACGCCACCCGCAGCGCCATGATCAGCCACATCGGCAGGCCGTAGTAGACACCGTTGCCCAGGATCGAGCT
Organism: Mycobacterium sp. ABE4_509; assembly: GCF_056160785.1. NCBI lineage: Bacteria > Bacillati > Actinomycetota > Actinomycetes > Mycobacteriales > Mycobacteriaceae > Mycobacterium > Mycobacterium sp. ABE4_509. The sequence goes on from NZ_JBSWXU010000234.1 coordinate 3,228, forward strand.
GTTGAAGTAGTCCCGGGTGGACAGGATGTACGGCACCGTGCGGGTGACGAAGCTCATCGGATCGTTGATCAGCGGCCAGGCCGCGGCGTTGAACACCACCGGAATCGCGAATGCGGTGACCAGCGCGCGCCACTGCCGGCTGAGCAGCGGCAGCAGCAGCAGCGGCGCCAAGAGGGGTTTGACCACCAGCGTCAACCCGATCGACACCCCGGCCCACCACTCGTGGCTGCGTTTGCCGTCCAGCAGCCAGCGCAGGAACAGCACCTCCAGCAGCAGGATGACGCCGTTGATGTTGCCGAACACCAGGGTGTTGGTGACGTTCTCGGTGCAGAACATCGCCAGCAGCAGCGCGGGGGCGGCGACCGAGGCCAGGGTGAAGTTGAACAGGCGCAGCAGGAAGTAGCCGGCGAGGACGATGGCCAGGGTGTTGAAGAAGATGAACCAGTTGCGCGAGGCCTCTTCGGGCACGTAACCGAACGGCGCCATGATCAGGGTGCCGCCGGGCGGGTAGAGGTAGTGCGGGTCGACCCAGTTGAAGTTCTCGTCGTAGATGTCACGGCCGAGCTTGAAGTGCACCACCGCCCGGTACACCGGCGCGAAGTCGTCGGTGATGAAGCGGTTGGCAACCAGGACGTAGCTGCGATGGATGGCCGCCATGATGGCCAGCGGCCACAGCACCGACCGCAGCACCGTCGCGGCGTCAGGTGGTGTGGTGCGAGGCCGGAACGCGGTCAGGACAAGATCACGCACCTGCGCACCGTACCCGACACCAGGGTGAGTGCCGGGCACGTATCTCCCAGCGCGTCAGGCCGGACAATAGGTGTCGGTGGAGGGCAGCTCACCGGTCTGGATGTAACCGATCACCGGGGGCAGCGCACACGGTGAGTAGATGGCCGCGCCGTGCCCGGTGCCCTGCCAGATGACCCGCCTGTTCGACGATCCGGCGTTGATCGCGGTAGCGGCGACGGCGGCCACACCCTCGTTGCCGACGATCGGGTCGTTGCGGACCCCCAGCAGCAGGGTCGGGATCTCCAGGTCGCCAGGGTCCGGCGGGGTCGAACCGCTGGGCCAGTTCAGGCACTTCACCATGTCGAGTGCACCGACGGTGCCGAACTGGGGGTATTCCCGACCCCAGGCCACCACCAGTTCGCGCACCCGGTCCGGTGTCGGGCGGGCCAACGCGTCGCTGCACCGGTTGACGAACTGGCCGTCGGTCTGGCGCAGCGACTCGGCCTCGTTGATCAGGGCGTTGAGCCGGCTGGTGTTGCCGGAGCGGGCGTCGGCGACGGCCAGCGCGAGTTCGTTGCCGGCGTCGACCCGCCCGCCCCGCGGAAAACCCAGCGCGGTGGAGATCGCCTCGGTGACCGCGGCGACCGAGGCGCCCCCGGGAC
>NZ_JBSWXU010000235.1:0-4564 GCF_056160785.1 Mycobacterium sp. ABE4_509
GCACCGCCACGCACCCGGCGGCAGGTCCGCCCGCAACGGGTTCCCGCACCCCGTCGGCGCGCAGCACGGCCCCCTCGGGGCCGCCGGTGACGGTCAGACCGTCACCGGCCGGCCCGGTGGCCAGCACCGTCGTGTTCTCCGCCGCCACCAGCGCCGAACACGGTATCCGCGCGGTCAGCTCCGCGGGCCGGTACGGGACCACCAGCGCGGTGGTCGACCGGGCGGGCTCGCCGGCCGCGGGCCAGCTCAGCGTCACCGTGTCGGTGTGGACCGGGGCCAGGGGCACCAGCAGCGCGGCGATCAGGCCGCACGCGCCGACGAGCAGCGCGATCCAGACGGGCGGACGGCGGCGCAGGACAGACCTTTCGGTATACGACCGGGCATACGGGGGGCGCGTGCAGCCTCTCAGCGATCGCCGGGTCGACGCACCCGGCTGCCGGGGTTGGTCACAACACTGTCATGCGCGGCCCGCCGCGGAACCGTTCTGCGCGGCCCGCCGCGGAACCGTCCTGCGCGGCCCGGGAGCGATGAACCACAATGGTCGGATGCTGGGAGTCATCGGTGGTAGCGGTTTCTACACGTTCTTCGGATCCGACGCCCGCGCGGTCAGTCTCGACACCCCCTACGGGCCGCCGAGCGCGCCGATCACCGTCGGCGCCGTCGGCGACCACGAAGTGGCCTTCTTGCCCAGGCATGGCGCCAGCCACGAATTCTCCCCGCACACCGTGCCCTACCGGGCCAACATGTGGGCGTTACGCGAGTTGGGCGTGCGGCGCATCCTCGCGCCGTGCGCGGTCGGCAGCCTGACCCCCGACCTCGGCCCGGGCGCGATCGTGGTGCCCGATCAGCTCGTCGACCGCACCAGTGGCCGCGCCGCAACCTACTTCGATTCCGGCGGCGTCCACGTCAGCTTCGCCGACCCGTACTGCCCGGCGCTGCGCGCCGTGATCGCTGAAATGCCCGGCGTCGTCGACGGCGGCACGATGGTCGTCATCGAAGGCCCGCGGTTCTCGACTCGCGCCGAGAGTCGCTGGTTCGCCGAACAGGGGTTCACACTGGTCAACATGACCGGATATCCGGAATCGGTGCTGGCTCTCGAACTCGAGATGAGTTATGCGGCTATCGCATTGGTGACCGATCTGGACGCCGGCATTGAGGCCGGTGCCGGGGTGCGGGCCGTCGACGTGTTTGCGGAGTTCGAGCGCAACCTCGTAAAGTTGAAGCAGCTCGTGCGCGACGTCATCGACCGGCTCGGGCCCGAGGACACCTTTCCCATGCGGCGGCCACACGAGGGCGTCGAGCTACCGTTCGAGTTGCCGTGAAGGTCCTGTTGACCGGCGCAGCCGGGTTCATCGGAACCCGGATCAGCGCACAACTGTCCGCCGCCGGGCACGAGGTCATCGGCGTCGACGCGATGCTGGCCGCCGCGCACGGTTCCGGCGCCGTTGCACCGGCCGGGGTTCGGCTGCTCGACCTGCGCGACGCCGCGGCCGTGGCCGGGGCGCTCGACGGTGTCGACGTCGTCTGCCATCAGGCCGCCGTCGTGGGGGCGGGCGTCAACGCCGCCGACGCGCCGTCCTACGGCTCGCACAACGACTACGCGACCACGGTGCTGCTGGCCGAGATGTACGCCGCCGGTTGCACACGCCTGGTGCTGGCGTCGTCGATGGTGGTCTACGGGCAGGGCCGCTACGTGTGTCCCCGCCGCGGGGACGTCGACCCGCTGCCGCGCAGCCGCGCCGACCTCGACGCCGGGCTGTTCGACCACCGCAATCCGTTCGACGGCGAGCCGGTCGACTGGGCGCTGGTCGACGAGGACGCTCCGCTGCGGCCGCGCAGCCTGTATGCGGCCAGCAAGGTCGCCCAGGAGCACTATGCGCTGGCCTGGGCGGAGTCGACCGGTGGCTCGGTGGTGGCGCTGCGCTATCACAACGTCTACGGGCCGGGAATGCCGCGCGACACCCCTTACTCAGGGGTCGCCGCGATCTTCCGGTCGTCACTGGAAAAGGGTGAGGCACCCAGGGTCTTCGAGGACGGTGGGCAGATGCGCGACTTCGTCCACGTCGACGACGTGGCCGCGGCGAACATCGCTGCCGTCGATGCCACCGCCGCCGGGACCGGCGGGTTCGACGCGTTCAACGTCTGCTCGGGCAGGCCCGTCTCGATCCTCGACGTCGCGACGGCGCTGTGTGCCGCGCGCGGCGATGTCGCCCCGGTTGTCACTGGGCAGTACCGCAGCGGCGACGTCCGCCACATCGTCGCCGATCCGGCGAAAGCCGAGCAGCGGTTGGGTTTTCGGGCGGCAATCGGCCCCGGCGACGGGCTGCGCGAGTTCGCCACCGCGCCGCTACGGGGCTAGCCTGGGGGAGCCGGGCCTGCCTCGCCGCGCGGTCGCCGTCGTCGCTATCGTCGTGCTGGTGGCGTCCGGTCTGCTCGGTCTGCTGTGGTCACAACAGCGCCGCCTGATCTACCTCCCGTCGCGCGGTCCGTTGCCGCCGGCGGCAACGGTGCTGCCCGGCGGGCGCGACGTCAGCTTCCCGACCGCCGACGGCCTGCAGCTGGACGCCTGGTTCCTGCCCGCCCGGGGTGGCCCGGCGGTGCTGATTCTGGGTGGCAACGGCGGCGACCGCTCGATGCGTGCGCCGCTGGCCGCGGCGTTGCACCGGATGGGGCTGTCGGTGCTGTTGACCGACTATCGCGGCTACGGCGGCAATCCGGGCCGCCCGAGCGAGTCGGGGCTGGCCGCCGACGCGCGCGCCGCGCTGGACTGGCTGACGCGGCAGCCGGAGGTCGACGCGGACCGCATCGCCTACTTCGGCGAGTCGCTGGGCGGCGCGGTCGCGGTCAGGCTTGCCGTCGAACAACCGCCCGCTGCGCTGATCCTGCGCTCACCGTTCAGCTCGCTGGGTGACGTGGTGGAGACGTACTTCCCGGTGCTGCCGTTGGGCCCGTTGCTGATCGACCGCTACCCTTCGATCGACCGGATCGGCGCGCTGGCCGCCCCGCTGCTCGTCGTCGCGGGGGAGACCGACGGGATCGTGCCGCTGCCGCTGAGCCGCCGGCTGTACGACGCGGCCCCGGGCCCCAAGGAGTTCGTGTCGGTGCCCGGCGCCGGCCACAACGACCGCGTGCTGCTGGACGGGGCGCAGCTGCTGCGCGCCGTCGAAGACTTCCTGCGCGACACCGCGGTGCTCGGCGGGCAGTGAAAACGGGGGTCGCGCACATCTCTTGACAGTGACTCCGCTCTTCGCGCGAGCGCTCATCGGCGGTCAAGTAATACTGGCGCGATGACCTCCTCAGCGCTGTGTGAGCAGTTCGGCATCGACTTCCCGCTCTTCGCCTTCAGCCACTGCCGCGACGTGGTGGCTGCGGTGACCAACGCCGGCGGCTTCGGTGTCCTCGGCGCGACCGCCTACAGCCCCACCCAGCTCGACCAGGAACTGGCCTGGATCGACGAGGCCGTCGGCGGCAAGCCCTACGGGGTGGACCTCATCGTGCCGGCCAAGTTCGAGGGCAAGGGCGAGAAGCTGTCCAGCGCCGAGCTGGCCGGACGGATCCCGCAGGCCTACCGCGACCTGGTCGACGATCTGCTGCGGGCCCATGACATCGAGCCCGAGCCGGACCGTCGCCTGGGCGGGGCGTCGCTGTCCGGCAACACCGGCCGCGAACTGCTCGACGTGGCGCTGACCCACCCGGTCAAGCTGATCGCCAACGCACTGGGCGTGCCGCCGGACTACATGATCGAAGCCGGGAAGGAACGCGGAATCCCGGTCGCGGCGCTGGTCGGCGCCAAGGAGCACGCGGTCAAGCAGGTCGCCGCCGGGGTGGACCTGATCGTCGCGCAGGGCACCGAGGCCGGCGGGCACTGCGGCGAGGTCAGCACCCTGGTGGTGGTGCCCGAGGTCGTCGAAGCCGTCGAGTCGACCGGCACCCAGGTCCCGGTCCTGGCCGCCGGTGGCATCGTGACCGGCCGGCAGATGGCCGGCATGGTCGCCGCCGGCGCCGCCGGCGCGTGGACCGGCTCGGTGTGGCTGACCACCGAGGAGGCCGAGACCGCCCCGCACACGGTGGCCAAGATGCTGGCCGCCCGCTCACGGGACACGGTGCGCTCGGCCGGGCGTACCGGCAAGCCGTCGCGCCAGCTGGTCTCCGACTGGACCGACGCCTGGCTGCCGCACACCGGCGGACACCAGCCGCTCGGCCTGCCGTTGCAGTCGATGCTGTGCGAGCCGGTGATCCGGCGCATCGACGTGCTGGCCGCACAGGGCCACGAAGGCGCCCAGGCGCTGGCGACCTACTTCGTCGGTCAGGGCGTCGGGCTGATGAACAAGGTGAAGCCGGCCCGTGAGGTGGTGCGCGAGTTCATCGAGGACTACCTGGTCGCCGCCGAGCGGCTGAGCAGTTCGCTGCCTGGCTGACTTCTCGCCCAGCGCAGGACCCCCGCGAACGTGCGCTCCCTGTAGTTCCCCGTCGGGCAGAATCAATTGTCTATTGCAACGTCCCAGGATTTTGGAGGTTGCAATGCCAAGTGGTTATCCCCATCCGTTGGAGACTCGGAGGACGT
>NZ_JBSWXU010000236.1:0-4523 GCF_056160785.1 Mycobacterium sp. ABE4_509
GGGTCAGCCCGGCGGCCGCGGCCAGCGCGTCGGCCCGGTCGGTCATCGCCTGCAGCGCCGCCGCCGAGGACGGTGTTCCCCCGTGGTGGTTACCGATGGCGTCGGCGGCGGCATCGCGTTCGGCGGTCAGCCGCTCCACCGAGTTCTGGGTGTCCCGGACCAGGTCGACCAGCCGCGGTGCGTCGCTGCGGCGGATCTCGTCGCCCCCGGAGACGCTGTGCGTGGCGCCGAGCAGCAACCCGGCGGCCACGCACACCACCGGCACCCCGAACCGCCAGACGGATCGGCGGGAACGCGTCGGCTCGTCCAACGGTTTCGTCTCCTAACAAGCGGTTCGGTGGCTGCGTTAGGCTTTGCCTACACAGGCTGCCTACACAGTCCTCCTGAACACATAGTCGCACCGATCGTCCGAAGGTTCACATGCCCAAGTCCAAGGTCCGTAAGAAGAACGACTTCACCATCAACCCGGTCAGCCGGACACCGGTGAAGGTCAAGGCCGGGCCGTCCAGCATGTGGTTCGTCGTGCTGTTCGTCGGCCTGATGCTGTTCGGTCTGGTCTGGCTGATCGTGTTCCAGCTGGCCGGCAGCGGTCCGGACGCACCGAGCTTCCTGCAGTGGATGGCCGATCTGAACGTCTGGAACTACGCGATCGCGTTTGCCTTCATGATCACCGGGCTGCTGCTCACCATGCGGTGGCGGTGACCTGCGTCGCCGAGCGGATGCATTCATCTACGTCGCTCGCCGTTTCCGTCCGGGTCACCGAGCAGACATCAGATAACACGGGTGTGATTCATCCCCATTGGGGATAGGGCTTGTGGATAACCCCGTTTCTTGCGGTAGGAGGGTGTGAGTTGTCCACCGCGCAAACTACGTGGAGCCCGCCCACCGCCGGCATCATCGCCTGCGGAACGCTCGGGCTGATCCTCGGCGTGGGCACAGTGATGCTGGTCACAGACGTGCCGGGCCGGATTCTGGTGGGCCTGGCCGCCGCCGGACTGGTCGTGTTTGCGGTGATGTCCTGGCTGTCGCGACCGAAGCTGGCAATCGAGGGCGACCAACTCGTCTACCGCGGCTGGTGGCGGCAGCGGCGGCTGGGCAGAACCGACATCACGCTGATCCGGATCACCGAATTCCGCCGGATCGGGCGCAAAGTCCGGCTGCTCGAGATCGACACCACCGACGACCGGCTGCTGGTGCTGAGCCGATGGGACGTCGGCACCGACCCGCTGCACGTCCTCGACACGCTCACCGAGGCCGGTTTCGCCCCCGGCAGCCGGTGATTTCGGTGTGGTTGTCACCGCTGCACGGCGATAACCACACCGAAATCGCTCAGGAAATGGTGATCGACTCGATGACGACCGGCTCGGTCGGGCGGTCGCCGCGGTCGGTGGGTGTGGTGGCGATCGCGTCGACGACCTTCTGCGACTCCTCGTCGACGACCTCACCGAAGATGGTGTGCCGGCGGTTCAGGTGCGGCGTCGGGGTCACCGTGATGAAGAACTGCGAGCCGTTGGTGCCCGGCCCGGCGTTGGCCATCGCGAGCAGGTAGGGCTTGTCGAACTGCAGCTCGGGATGGAACTCGTCGGCGAACTTGTAGCCGGCGTCACCGCGGCCGGTCCCGGTCGGGTCACCGCCCTGGATCATGAACCCGTCGATGACCCGGTGGAAGATCACGCCGTCGTAGAACGGCCCCGACGAGCCGCCCGAGGCGTTCTCGGTGCTGTAGTCCTTGGTGCCCTGGGCCAGGCCGACGAAGTTGGCCACCGTCTTGGGGGCGTGGTTTCCGAACAATGCGATCTTGATGTCGCCGCGGTTGGTGTGCAGGGTCGCGGTCGCGGTCTGAATGGGACTCGTCACGGGAAGTCAGTGTGCCACGCCCGCTCTGAGGGCCAACCGGGCACCGTGGCGTTCGCAGAGATGGCAGGCTGTGAGGCGTCGTCATCAGGTGTGGAAGAGGTGGGATATGCGCTCCAAGACCGAACCCCGGCTGACCCCCCGTCAGCGGTTGGGCCGCGGGTTGAAGTACTCGACGGTCGGGCCCGTCGACGTCACCCTGGGTGCGGTGGGGCTCGGAGCCGACTCGGTGCGGTCGTCGGCGTCCTGGGCGCAGGACCGTTATCGGCGCAGCCAACTCGCCAAACAGGTCAAAGCCGAGCTCGAGGCCGCCCAGGACACCATCGCCGCCGAACTCGCCGCGGCCCAGGAGGTGGTGGCCAACCTGCCCGAGGCGCTGAGCACTGCGCGCAAGCCCCGCCGCCGGCGCCGCACCCTGCTCTACGCCGGCATCGGCGCCGTCGTGGTGGCCGGGGGAGCGGCGGCGTTCGTGATCATCCGCCGCTCGTCGCAGCCCGAACCGTCCGCGCTGGAACCCAGCGTCGAGGTCGCACCCAAGCCCTGACGCGGTTACCGTCGTTCATGACCGTCTCGGTGTTCGACCTGTTCTCCGTCGGGATCGGGCCCTCGAGCTCACACACCGTGGGCCCGATGCGTGCCGCGAGCCGTTTCGTCGACGAGCTGGGCGCCGGACAGCGGTTGGCTCAGGTCCGCCGGATACGTGCCGAGCTGTACGGGTCGCTGGGCGCGACCGGGGCCGGGCACGGCACCCCGGGTGCGGTGATGCTGGGGCTGGAGGGTTTCGCACCCGAGACCCTCGACCCCGCCGAGGCCCGCACACGGGTCGAGACCATCGGCGCCGAGCGCCTGCTGTGCCTGGCAGGCGAACACACCATCGCGTTCGACCCGCCCGAGGACATCGTCCTGTCGTTGCGCGCCATGGAGTTTCACAGCAACGGCATGGTGTTCTCGGCGCTGGCCGAGGACGGGGCGGTGCTCGCGCGCGGTGTCTACTACTCGGTGGGCGGCGGGTTCGTGCTCGCCGAAGGCGAGTCCGCCTCGCCCGGCGAGGTGGTGGTGCCCCACCCGTTCACCACCGGTGACGAACTGGTCGCACTCGCCGACGACACCGGCTGCCGAATCTCGGAGATCGTCGCCCGCAACGAGGAGGCGCTGGGTCACGGCGACCGGTTGCGCGACGGCCTGCTGCACATCTGGGCGGTGATGCGCGAATGCGTCGACAACGGGCTGTCGGCCGAAGGGGTGCTGCCCGGCGGGCTGCGGGTCCGCCGCCGCGCCCCGGCGGTGGCGCGGGCGCTGGAATCCGACCCCAGCGATCCGCTGTACGCGATGGACTGGGTGACGGTGTACGCGCTGGCCGTCAACGAGGAGAACGCCGGCGGCGGACGGGTGGTCACCGCCCCCACCAACGGCGCGGCCGGCATCATTCCCGCGGTCCTGCACTACTACTGGAGATTCCTGCCCGGGGCCTGCGAGGACGGCGTGATCGAGTTTCTGCTCACCGCGGCGGCCATCGGCCAGCTGTTCAAGACCAACGCGTCGATCTCCGGGGCGGAGGTCGGCTGCCAGGGCGAGGTCGGCTCGGCCTGCTCGATGGCGGCGGCCGGGCTGGCCGCAGTGCTGGGCGGCACACCGAGCCAGGTGGAGAACGCCGCCGAGATCGGCATCGAACACAACCTCGGGCTCACCTGCGACCCGGTCAGCGGGCTGGTGCAGATCCCGTGCATCGAACGCAACGCCGTCGCCTCGGTCAAGGCCATCACAGCTGCCCGGATGGCGTTGCGCGGGGACGGCACCCACCACGTCAGCCTGGACACCGCGATCAAGACGATGCGCGACACCGGCGCCGACATGGCCGAGAAATACAAGGAGACCTCGCTGGGCGGGCTCGCACTCAACGTCGTGGAATGCTGAGCGCCCGGCACCTCAGATGCGGTAGCGCAGCACGTCGGTGACCGGCCGGCGCGGCGTGGGATGCGCCTGTTCACCCTCGGGCGCCTGCCCGACCCGGATCAACAGCTGCGGATGCGGCTGGGCGGTCAGCGCGCTCAGAACGTCGCGGCTGGTGCTCACCTCGGTGATGTGGGTCAGTGTGCAGGTGGCCAGGCCCGCCAGCGTGCACTCCAGCAGCACCGCCGACAGCGCCTCCCCGCAACGCAGCACGGTGGCCGCGGCGTCGTCACCGGTCGAGAGCACCACGATCTTCGACCGGTCTTCGGCCAGCGCCGTGCGACGTTCCGGCAGGGCGGTGACGGGGAAGTTGCGGCCGATCTCGACCCGGTCGCTCTCGGCGGCCGAAACCAGCGAGCTGGCGGGGATACCGTCGTCGGTGCCGAACGGCGCTGTCCACCAGTTCAGTTCGGCGTGATACGACGAGTCGTAGAGCCGCAGTGTCTCACTGATCTGGGCGGCCCCGACCACCTGATGGACGGCGTCGTCGGCGATCACATCGATGAACACGTCCTCGTCGCCGACCGCGCTGCGCAGTCCCGGGCCGACTGTGTCCCAGTGCGGCGGCGCCGCCAACGGCAACCGGTCGGTCCGTCGGCGCCGGATCGCCCCGGCGCGGCAGCGCTGATCATCGGTCACCGCCGGCTGGGGCGCAAAGCCGATCGACGCCAGGTGTTGCGGATCGGTCTGGTCCGGCCAGCGCTGCACCGCGGTGGCCC
>NZ_JBSWXU010000237.1:0-4494 GCF_056160785.1 Mycobacterium sp. ABE4_509
CGGTGGCACCAGCCGCAGTGAGCGCGCCCGCCGCCCCGGCGCCACAAGCTCCCAGCGTCCCCGCCGCGGCCGCCCAGCCGCAGCCGTTGGGACTGCAGGGGTAGAGCCGTCGTCCCCCGGGCGAAGCCTGGCGTCCGGGGGACGGCACCCTGCCACACCGTATTCTGAGGGCCATGTTCGTTGCTGCCATCGTCTGTCTGTGCGCGGCCGTGGTGACCGGTGCGCTCGGCGTGTGGTCGCTGACCAGGCCGCCGTCCGCCGACTTCGTCCAGCGGGTGCTGCGCGGGGTGGCCCCGACCCAATTGGCCGCCGCGGCGATGCTCGCGGCCGGCGCCGCCATCGGGTTCACCGCTACACCGCCGACGGCCACGGTCCTGCTCACCGTGTGCGTCCTCGGAGCGATCGGCACCGTCACGGCCGGATGCTGGCAGAGCGCCAAAGGCGTGGCGCTGGCCCAGGCCCGCCAGCAGGCGTCAGCCGGCGGCGACGGATGTGCCGGGGCCTGCGGTTCGTGCAGCCTCCCCTGTTCAGATGAGGCCACCAACCACTAGACGGAATGGGGGCAGGCCACATTGAAAACATGAGTTGGCTGGCTGACCTACGCCACAACCCTGTTCCGCCACTGATCAACAGCGGACATGCCCCGGTCCAGTATTGGTCAAGAAGAGACTTGTTGAGACAAGCTGTGCCGAAACCGAAAGATGTCTTGTGGGATCAGGCGATACCGCAGGGAATTCTTCGGAAACAGCGTGACCGCGGCTGTTGGTCGTACCCGGGTAGGAGAGCATCGCCAGCTGTCGATTACGACCAGCTGGAAACCTATCGCCAGCTTGGTTTCTTGATAGAGATGTTCGGCTTCAACCGTGAACATTCATCCATAGCGAGGGCGGCCGAATACATATTCTCGTGTCAGCACGACGACGGCGACATCAGAGGCATTTACGCTCTCCAATACACGCCGAACTACACCGCAGCTCTCCTGGAGCTGCTCGTCAAAGCCGGCTACGAGGACGACGAGCGCACATCTCGTGCCTTCACCTGGCTGGAAGACCATCGCCAGCTTGACGGCGGGTGGGCTTTGGCTTTCCGTACGCAAGGGTATGGACTCGGCACAACGTACGGCGGGAGCCCGAAACTGGAGCTGGATCGCAGCAAACCGTTTTCGCATCTGGTGACCGGCGTTGTCCTACGAGCATTCGCAGCGCATCCGGAATACCGCACGAGCAGTATTGCCAAAAACGCTCTCGCCCTGCTCGTACCGCGCTTTTTTGAGCGGGACGCGTATCCGGACAGAAGCCGTAAAGAGGACTGGACGCGCTTCAGCTTCCCATTTTGGCAGACTGACATCCTGTCCTCACTGGATGTTGCCGGACTCATCGAACCGCGACTAACCCGCCACGCCAAGGTGCAAGAAGCAAGGCAATGGTTCTGTGCGCATCAACGCCAAGACGGTCTCTTCACCGGGCGCTTGCTCAGGGATCGCTACCACGATCTACAGCTCTGGTACAGCTACGCGGTTTGCAGAGCATTCGCCAGATTTGCGACAGAGTGATTCGCGCGATGGCCTGCCGTGCTCGGCGTGGCCATACCACCGAGGACAAACACGCTAGTTGCGGCTCAGATCGATCGGGTGGGTGGCCAGCATCGACAACGGCATCGGCTGGCGGCGCAGCACCCGGGCCCACAGATCGACCTTGGGCTCGACCAGCACGTCGGACGGCAACGCCGAGAGCACCATCCAGTCGTCCCGCTCGATCTCGCCCTCCAGCTGACCGATCGTCCACCCGGAGTAGCCGGCGTAGATGCGCACCCCTTCGACCAGCGGGGCGATCGCATCCGGGTCGGCATCCAGGTCGACCATCACCATCCGGCCCTGCACATGGCGCAGCCCGGCCACCCCGGCCGGATCCACCCCGACCCGCACTGTGGCCAGACACAACGCCGCATCACGCTTGACCGGCCCGCCGATGAACATCGTCTTGGGCTTGGTGGCCAACTTCGCCCACTGCGGCAACACGTTGTAGACGGCGGTCTCACTGGGCCGGTTCAGCACCACCCCCAGCGTGCCGCCGTCGTTGTGCTCGACGACGTAGATAACGCTGCGCCGGAAGGTGGGCTCGAGTAGATCGGTGTTGGCCAACAGCAGGGTGCCCGCGCGCACCCGGTGCGCCGCGGGGGCGATGAAATCTTCGGGATCCTCGGGCTGACCCACCCGCCCATCATGTCATCACCACCGGCGGATCGTGGCGAACGGGCGCGCCGTGACCTCAGATTTGTACTGTGGGTGCGGCCGCGGGTATCCCGGCCGATCACCCGCCCCGAACGACCACCGCCAGGATGTGACCCCGTGCCCGATGCCCGCGCACTTGTCGCCCTGTGGAAATCGGTACGGGCGCTGCCGCAGTTCTGGCGGCTGCTGGAACTGCGCGCGGTCAGCCAGTTCGGTGACGGGCTGTTCAACGCCGGGCTCGCCGGCGCCCTGCTGTTCAACCCGGAGCGGGAGGCCGCGCCGTGGGCCATCGCCGGGGCCTTCGCGGTGCTGTTTCTCCCGTACTCCCTGCTGGGGCCGTTCGCAGGGGCGTTGCTGGACCGCTGGGACCGGCGGCTGGTTCTCATCGGCGCCAACAGCGGACGCCTGGCGCTGGTGATCGGCGTCGCGGCGCTGCTCGAGGCCGGTGTCTCGGATCTGCCGATCCTGTTGGGCGCCTTGATCGTCAACGGCTTCACCCGATTCGTGTCGTCCGGGCTGTCGGCGGCGCTGCCGCACGTGGTTCCGCGCGAACAGGTGGTCACGATGAACTCGGTGGCGGTGGCCACCGGCGCGGCGGCCGCGTTCTTCGGGGCCTTCGTGATGCTGCTGCCGCGCTGGCTGTTCGGGGCCGGCGACGCCGGCGCCGCGACGATCATCTTCCTGGTCTGCGTCCCGGTCGCTGCCGCGCTGTGGCTGTCGGTGCGCTTCCCGCCCCATCTGCTCGGCCCGGACGTCACCGTGCGGGCGGTGCACGGTTCGGTCGGCTACGCGGTGGCCACCGGCTGGGTGCACGGTGCCCGGACGGTGCTGGCCGTGCCCACGGTGGCCGCGACGCTGGCCGGGTTGGCCGCCCACCGCATGGTGTTCGGGTTCAACACCCTGCTGGTGCTGGTGCTGGTCCGGCACACCGACACAGCCGGGGTCGCCGGCCTGGGCACCACGGCCCTGTTCGTCGCCGCGACCGGCACCGGTTCGTTTCTCGCCACCGCGATCACCCCGGTCGCGATCAAGCGGTGGGGCCGCTACGCGACACCCAACGGCGCCCTGGCGTTCGCGGCCGCAGTGCAGCTGGGCGGCGTCGGGCTACAGCTGCCGGTGATGGTGGGGTGCGGATTCCTGCTGGGTGCCGCCGGGCAGGTGGTCAAGCTCTCGGCGGACACCGCGATGCAGATCGACGTCGACGACGCGCTGCGCGGCCACGTCTTCACCGTGCAGGACTCGCTGTTCTGGATGGCCTTCATCACCGCGATCGCGGCCGCGGCCAGCGTGGTGCCGGCCGACGGTCACGCTCCCGGGCTGGCGGTCGCCGGGTCCGGTGTGTACCTGGCCGGGCTGGCGGCCCACGCGACGCTCGGACGCCGCGCCCGCCCCACTGGCTAAGGTGACCGGCATGGCCGGAGCAGCCCCGATCGTCGCCGATCTGCGTGCCGAAAGTGACAGCCTCGACGCGCTCGTGGCAGACCTGCCGCCACAGCGCTGGGCCGAGGACACCCCGGCCGCCGGCTGGACCATCGCCCACCAGATCGCCCACCTGCTGTGGACCGACCGGGTGGCATTGACCGCGATCGACGACGAGCCCGGGTTCAGCGTGATCCTCGGCGACGCCGCCCAGGATCCGTCCGGCTTCGTCGACGCCGGCGCCGCCGAGCTGGCGGCCCTCCCACCCGGCGAACTGCTCGCCCAATGGCGTCGCACCCGCGCCGCGCTGCACGACGCCCTGCTCTCGGTGGCCGACGGCCGCAAGCTGCCCTGGTTCGGGCCGCCGATGAGCGCGGCGTCGATGGCCACCGCCCGGCTGATGGAGACCTGGGCGCACGGGCTCGACGTCGCGGACGCACTGGGGGTGACCCGGGCCCCGACGGCACGGTTGCGTTCGATCGCCCACATCGGGGTGCGCACCCGCGACTTCGCGTTCGCGGTGCACGGGCTGACTCCGCCGGCCGCACCGTTCCACGTGAAACTGACCGCTCCGGACGGAGCGCCCGGCGATCCGGTGTGGACCTGGGGGCCCGAGGACGCCGAGCAGTACGTCACCGGCAGCGCCGAGCACTTCTGCATGCTGGTCACCCAGCGCCGTCCCCGCGCCGAACTCGACGTCGCCGCGGTCGGAACCGACGCGCAGCGCTGGCTCGACATCGCGCAGGCGTTCGCCGGGCCACCGGGTTCCGGACGCGCGTCCTAAGGCGAGCCGACGGCGTCGGCGCGCCCGTCCCCGTCGCGGTCGGCCAGCCGCAGGTCCCACC
>NZ_JBSWXU010000238.1:0-4363 GCF_056160785.1 Mycobacterium sp. ABE4_509
GCTGCCAGGGACGTGCCGCGGGTCCGGGCGGGCGGTTCCGCCGGCCGGGCACGAACGCCAGCGCCACCAGGATCGGCAGCAGCGCCAACCCGCCGATCAGGCCGGCCCGGTAGGTGGTGTTGGACGAGAAGCTCAGGGTGACCGGCCCCGCGGCGCCGGCCGGGACCACCCAGCCCTGTTGCCAACCGTTGACGGTGACCGGTGAGAGCGGCGCGCCGTCCGCGGCGCGCGCGGTCCAGCCCGGGTTCACACTCTCCGGGACCACCAGCACCTGGGCTGTTCCGGCGGCGCTGATGTCGACGTCGCGGTGGTCGTTGGTCCACGTGCCGGTGCGGGCGGGAACCGTGGTGGCGGTGCGCAACTCGCCGGTCAACGGGGTGGCGAGCTGCACGCCGTCGACGATCAGCCCCGGCCCGGGGCTGATCAGCAGTTCCTGCTGGCCGACGGGCAGCGTGATCGGCTCGTCGCGGCAGGGCTGCGCCGGTATGGGCTGGTTGTCCAGCAGCGCGCCGACGGTCGTCGTCACCGAGGTCTGGACGAACTCGCCGGCGACGCCGATCACCGGTCCGCGACCGCACGGCAGGGTGACGGTCCTGGCCCGGTTACCGGCGGCGTCGGCGGCGGCGATCGGCGCGCCGGACTCGTCGAGGGCGACGATCTCGGCCAGCCCGGGCGGCTTGAGCTGGTCGAAACCCAGTGCGGTGCGGTCGATCACGTCGTCCCAGTCGAGCAGCGACACGGTGATGGTGTCGGTGCGTTGCGGCTGCAGCTGCAGGGTCTCGGTGTTCCCGGTCAGCCGGCGCACCTGGGGGCCGGCGCCGAGGTCCACGGCGATCATTCTCGGGTGTGCGGGCAGGGCCGAGGAGCTCGGCGTCACCTGCAGTGCGGATACGGTGCGGGCGGTCGGCAGGTTCAGCACCAGGGTCGGCGGGGTGCGCGGCTGCACGACATGCTGGGGTGCGGTCCAGGCGGTGTCGCGATCGCCGTCGGTGGCGGCGAAGGCCGAACCCAGTACGTCGAGCGGGTCGGAATCGCCGGTGGCGCGCACCGTGCCGGGTTGGGCGATCAGGTCGGCGAGGTTGGGGCCCTGGCGGGCGCGGACCCACACCGTCGGGCTGACCGGGGTCGGTTCCGGCACCGTCAGCGTCCGGCTCAGGTTCACCGGCTCCTCGGAGGCCAGCGCCATCGCGGCTGCGCAGCGGATTCCGGTCGGGCTCTGTGCGCAGCCGGCCCGTCCCAGCAGCTCAGTACCCAGATCCCATTGCGCCACAGCTGAACCCGGTGGCGGCCCGGGGACGTCGACGGTGTGGCGCAGGTTGATCTGATGGGCGAACCCGTTGGCGTCGTACTGGGTGACGCCCAGATCGGTGATGCCGAACTGGACGCCGGGCGATCCGTCGTCGGTCGCGGCCGCGGTGATGCGCACCCACGGTGTCTCGCCGTAGGGCAACGCCACCGTCACCGGGTTGCCCGGTTGTTCGATGCGCACCGTGCTGGTGCCGTTCACGGTGGCCACCTCCAGGCGGCGCACCTGCGCCCCGACTGCCGTCGCGCTCGGGGTGATGGTCAGGGTGGCGTTGGTGACCGGATGGTCGAAGTCCACCTGCAGCCACTGACCGACCGCGGACTGCAGCGCGTTGGACACCCAGCTGGTCGAGGCATCCGCGTCGATGGCCGCAGCCGGCGATGAGGACGGCGAAACATTGGGCAGTGCAGTGGAATCCGATGCGGCGCTGGAAACCGTGACGCGGCCGCCGTCCCACCGGCCGTAGACCATCTCGGTGCCGCGGGAGGGATAGTCGGGCACCCGGTTGAAGGTGTTGCGCGGGTCGTCGGGGGCGCGCACCGCCGACGAATGGTCGTCGACCCTGCCGTAGTCGGTCTCGCGGGCGGTCGGGGTGTCGGTGATCGTGACCAGCGGTGCGGGCAGGCCGGCCGCCAGCGCGTCCTGGGTCAACAGCATCGGGCCCAGTGGCGGCTGACCGGACAGGCGCCTGCGTTCGTCGATACGCAGCAGCGACTCCGGCCCGCCGTCGACCCGGGCCATCGCGCCGGCGTCGACGAGGTAGGGCGCTGCCGGCGAACGCCCGTCGAGGTCACCGGACTGCACCCGGTAGATCTCCACGGCGGGGTAACGCGGCCGCAGCCCGCTGTCGGCGACGAAACCCTCCAGCGTCCCCGGGCCGACCGGCTCACCGAACTCGGCGACCTTGGTCAGACCGGGAGAGCCGTCGATGGCCTGATGCACCAGGATCGGACGGGCCGAACGGGACGTGCCCGGGTCCAGGTCGTTGCGCACCACGACGTAGGAGATGCCCTGGCGGGCCAGCGTGTCGGCCAGGCCCGCCGACGGGCGACCCGCGGCGAACAGGCGCTGCACCGAGTCCAGGGCGCGGATGGTCTCCGGCGGTGTGAGCGGAATGGAGTCCCGCACGCCCCACGGGCTGTGGCCGAGCACCTGCAGGGGTTCGTCGTGGCTGTTACCCCATACCTGGGTCGCGAACGGGGCGCCCGGCGCGACCAGCACCCGTCCGGCGACCTCATCGGTGTTGTGCTCGTCGAGCCAGGCTGCGGCGTCGTGCCAGTACTGCGGGATAGCGTCGAACGCCCCCGGTGGGGTCAGCCGGCTGGTCCAGGCCAGCGAGGTCGCCGCGGCCACCGCGGCCAGCACCACCACCCCGACGGCGACCCGCTTGTCGTTCTCCGGGTGCGCGAACGCGGCCCGCCACACCGATCGCGGCGCGCTGCCCGGCAGCGGGATGCGTCCCATCAGGTGGGCGAGCCCCAGTGCCAGCGGCAACCGCAACAACGGTTCGAGCTTGTGCAGGTTGCGCAGCGGTGTGCCGTCCGCGTCGAGGAAGGCCTGCACCTGCAGGGCGATCGGAGAGCCGAGCCCGCCCGAGTAGCCGGCGGCCAGCAGCGCGACCCCCACCAGCAGCATCGTGATGAGTCGTCCCCGCGCCGGCATGGAGCGCAGGGTCAACCCGGCCAGACCCGCGGCGGCGACCAGCGTCGTGGCCAGCACCGCCAGCGACCCGGTGACCAACGGTGCGCCCGCGGTGGCGTCGGGCGCCACATACGGTGTCCAGGCCCCGGTGCCGCGCAGCATCTCGGTCAGCGACATCCACTGGGTGGTGACGCCGGAGGACTCGATGAAATCCAGGAACGGTGGGCTGATCCGGCCCAGGTGCAGCAGCGCCACCACCCACCAGGTCACCGCCAGCGCGGTGCACAACAGCCACCAGCCGGTGAACCGCCACCAGACCCGGTTGGGGCGGTGGCAGGCCAGCCAGACGACCGCGCACAGGCACGCCGACAGCGTCGCCACCGCGTTGATCGCCCCCATCAGCGCGATCGCCAGCGCCGAGCGGGCCGCCAGCAGCCGAATCCGGGGGTCTGCCCCCTGCAGGCGTTCCCCGGCCCGTCCGTTCAGCGCCACGATCACCGGCAGCAGCACCCACGGCGCCAGCATCATCGGCCAGGTCTCCGACGAGATCGCCCCGAGCGTGGTCAGCACCCTCGGCGACAGCGCGAAGACCACCGCACCGATCACCCGCGATGTCGGGGTGCCGATGCGCAGCGCCTCGGCCACCCGCAGCACACCCCAGAACCCCACCGTGAGCACCAGCGCCCACCACAGCCGCTGGGTGACCCAGCCGGGGACGCTGAGCAGATCACCCAGCAGGAAGAAGGTGCCGTGCGGGAACAGATACCCGTAGGCCTGGTTCTGGGCCTGCCCGAACGGCAGATCGCTGTTCCACAGATCGAATGCGCGGGTCAGGAAGCGCAGCGGGTTGGCCGTCAGGTCCAGCTTGGTGTCGGGCGAGATCTGACCGGGTGACTGGGCGAAGGTCAGGATCAGAGCTGCTGCGCCGACGACGAACAGCCAGCGCCGCCGCAGCGGCGTGACCGTCGCTATCTGCGAGTCAGCTTCGGTCGCCGTACTCGACCCTGTTGAGCACCGATGACGCTGGATCGCCCGCCTGCAGCGGAGGCTTGGTGTCCTGCTGCACCATCAACGTCACCCCGAACACGGCAGCCGCGCCCAGCAGCAGTCCGACGACGATGCTGGCCGCCGCGGGCACGAGAAACCGATCCATGGCCGCCAAACTAGCACGATGCGCACGGCCGTAGATCCTTGCTGTACCCACCCACTACTGTCGGGCCTATGGTCACGCCTATGACGATGCCGAAGGCTCTCACCGGGGTGCTGGCGGCATCGTTGCTGCTGGTGAGCTGCACATCGGCGGGCGAACAGCCCGACGCCGGGCCGACGTCCACACTGTCGATGGCGGCCGGGCCGGTCCCCGCGGTCATCGCTCCGCCACCGGCCGCGCCGGTCCCCGCGGCACCGGCCTGCGGC
>NZ_JBSWXU010000239.1:0-4328 GCF_056160785.1 Mycobacterium sp. ABE4_509
GTCGGTGGCCGACCTGAGCGGGCTGGCTCCCGCGGTGCGCCGGCGCGCCATCCGGGCGTGGCTGCTGGCCGGCGGGGCCGGCGGACTGACCGACACCCACATCCGCGGCGTCGACGCTCTGGTGACCGCATGGCGCGGCCAGGGTGGGGTGGCGGTGCCCGGGCCGCATCCCGGTCGGCGGCTGTTCGCCGGGCGGCGGGACGGGGAATTGATCTTGTTCGTCGAACCGGTGTGACGCCCGGCGCCGTCCACCCGGCGCCGCCGCGGTCGGACACCGCTACGCTGTGAGCGTGCCTGCGCATCGTCCGGAGCTGTACCCCGGGGACATCAAGTCGGTGTTGCTGTCGGAGGAGCAGATCCAGTCCAAGACCGCCGAACTCGGGGCGCAGATCGGCGCCGACTACGGCGACGCGGCCTCGGCCCAGGATCTGCTGCTGATCACGGTGCTCAAGGGGGCGGTCATGTTCGTGACCGACCTGGCCCGGGCCATTCCGCTGCCCACCCAGCTGGAGTTCATGGCGGTCAGCTCCTACGGCTCGTCGACGTCCTCGTCCGGTGTGGTGCGCATCCTCAAGGACCTCGACCGCGACATCCACGACCGCGACGTGCTGATCGTCGAGGACATCGTGGACTCCGGTCTGACGCTGTCCTGGCTGCTGCGCAACCTGGCCACCCGCCATCCGCGCTCGCTGCAGGTCTGCACCCTGCTGCGCAAGCCCGAGGCGGTGCGCGCCGACGTCGACATCAGCTACGTGGGCTTCGACATCCCCAACGAATTCGTCGTCGGCTACGGCCTGGACTACGCCGAGCGCTACCGCGACCTGCCCTACATCGGCACGCTGGACCCGAAGGTGTACCAGGACTAGTCGGGACACCGGCGGCTGGCGCACAATGCCAGTCATGACGCCAGATGTGACCGAGACCGCACTGCGCATCTGCCCGCTCTGCGAGGCAACCTGCGGCCTGACCCTGACCGTCGAGGACGGCCGCGTCGTCGGTGCGCGCGGCGACCGCGACGACGTGTTCAGCGCGGGTTACATCTGTCCGAAGGGTGCGAGCTTCCCCGAACTGGACAACGATCCGGACCGGTTGAGTGCCCCGCTTGTTCGCCGGGACGGCGTTCTGACCGAGGTTTCCTGGGACGAGGCGTTCGCCGCGGCGGCCGACGGTCTTGCCGCCGTGCTGCGCGACCACGGCGGCGCCTCGGTCGGGGTGTACGTGGGCAACCCCAACGCTCACACCGTCGCCGGAGCGTTGTACCCACCGCTGATCATCCGCGGGCTGGGGACTCATCAGGTCTACTCGGCGAGCACGCTGGATCAGATGCCCAAGCACGTGTCGCTGGGGCTGATGTTCGGCAGCCCGGTGGCGTTCACCGTGCCCGACCTCGACCGCACCGACTACCTGGTGATCATCGGGGCGAACCCACTGGTGTCCAACGGGAGCCTGGCCACCGCCGCCGACTTCGGCGGGAAGCTGCGGGCGTTGCGCCGCCGCGGTGGCCGGCTGGTGGTCGTCGATCCCGCCCACACCCGCACCGCGGCACTGGCCGACCGGCACCTCGCACCCCGGCCCGGCACCGATGCGGCGTTGCTGTTCGCGATCGTGCACGTGCTCTTCGACGAGGACCTGGTGTCCCTCGGTGCGCTCGCCGACCACGTCACCGGGGTCGACGAAGTACGCGCCCTGGCCGGCGATTTCGCCCCGGAGGTGGTCGCCGGATACTGCGGGATCGACGCCGCCGACATCCGCACCCTGGCGCGCGAACTCGCCGGGGCACCCTCGGCGGCGGTGTACGGCCGGATGGGCACGTCGACCGTCGAGTTCGGCACGGTGGGCAGCTGGCTGGTCGACGTGGTCAACGTGCTGACCGGCAACCTGGACCGCCCCGGTGGGGCGATGTTCCCGCTGTCGCCGGTGGCACCCGCACCGCGTGGGCGCCGGCCCGGCCGGGGTTTCCGCACCGGGCGGTGGCGCAGCCGGGTGTCGGGCCATCCCGAAGCGCTCTCCGAGCTGCCGGTCGCGGCGCTGGCCGAGGAGATCGAGACACCCGGCGACGGGCAGATCAAGGCGATGATCACCATCGCGGGCAACCCGGTGCTCTCCGCGCCGGACGGCGACCGGCTCGACCGCGCGCTGGCCGGGGTCGGGTTCATGCTGAGCGTCGACCCCTACCTCAACGAGACCACCCGCCACGCCGACGTGGTGCTCCCGCCCCCGCCGCCGTCGCGCAGCCCGCACTTCGACTTCGCGCTCAACAACCTCGCCGTGCGCAACAACGCGCGCTACTCGCCGCCGGTGCTGCCGTTGCAGGGCCGCCCCTCCGAGGCCGAGATCCTGTCCCGCATCGCGTTGGTGCTCTACGGGATCGGTCACGACGGCGACCCGGCGCTGGTCGACGAACAGGTGATCGCGACCACGCTGGTCAAGGAGACCGCCGACACCGGGTCGCCGGTGGCCGGCCGATCGGTGGACGAGCTCACCGCGATGCTTCCCGACGGACCGGGCTACGAACGCAGACTCGACATGATGCTGCGGGTCGGGCCCTACGGCGACGCGTTCGGCACCCGCCCCGACGGGCTGACCCTGGCCAAGCTCAAGGCCGCGCCGCACGGATTGGACCTCGGCCCGTTGCAGCCGCGGCTGCCCGACGTGCTGCGCACCCCGTCGGGCCTGGTCGAGCTGGCGCCCCCGCAGCTGGTCGAAGACGCTGCGCGGCTACGTGATTCGCTGGTTCGCCGCGGCGAGCGATTCGTGCTGATCGGGCGGCGGCATCTGCGCTCCAACAACAGCTGGATGCACAACCTGCCCGCCCTGTCGGGCGGCACCAACCTGTGCACCCTGCAGATGCATCCCGACGACGCCGCCGAGTTGGGGGTGTCGGACACGGCCGTGGTCAAGGGGCCCGGCGGTGAACTGGTGGTGCCCGTCGAGATCACCGCCGACATCCGCCGCGGTGTGCTCTCGCTGCCGCACGGCTGGGGACACGACCGCGGTGGCACCGGTCAGGCGCTGGCCGCCAGCCGGCCCGGGGTGAACGCCAACCAGCTCAACGACGGTTCGGTGCTCGATCCGCTGTCGGGCACCGCGGTGCTCAACGGGATACCCGTCGATGTGAGTCCGGCTAGCTGAGCTCCCAGACCACGGTCACCGAGAAACCGACCGTCTGCTGGCCCGGTTCCAGCGGCACCGCGGCCTCCAACGCGCCGCGCGGCACCGGTATCGGCATCGGCGGTGTGCTGCCGCCCGATTCGGAGATCGAGACGACCTTGCCCAGGCTCATCCCGGCCAGTTCGGCGTACTGGTCGGCGCGGTCCTGGGCATCTTCGAACGCGCGGGCCCGGGCGTCGCGCACCAGCTGGGAATCGTCTTCGATCGAGTAGCTGATCGAATTGATCCGGGTGGCGTTGCCGCCGGTCTCGACGATCAGGCCGATCGCGTCGGATGCCTGGTCCAGATCGCGGATCTTGACGTTGATCGAGTTCGTGGCGCGGTAGGCGGTGATCGTGTTGTCCTCGGGGCCGAACTGCGGCTGCAGGCCGGCCTCAGTGGTGGCGATGTCGGCCTGGTCGATGTCGAGGTCGATCAGCCCGTCGATGACGGCCTGCTGGCGCTCGTTGGTCAGGTTCATCGCGGCGGTGGCGTCGGGGGCGAGGAACTCCATCGAGGCGTCGAGGGTCAACGTGTCCGGGGTGCCCTCGACCTGCCCGGAGCCGACGACGGTCACCTGCCGGCCCTCGGCGCCGGGGGCGGTTGCGTTGTCGGTGGGGCCGGACTGGGCGTCACACCCGCTGAGGGCGAGCGCGGCCAGCGCTGCTGCGCCGGCCGCGATGAGTTGTGTCCTGGCTGATTTCGCGGTCGCTGCGATCGGCATGATCTGCACCCTAGTGCCAGGCCGGAAGCGACCCGAAGAACTCCAGCAGCAGGCGGGTCACCTCGCCGGGACACTCCTCGGTCAACCAGTGGCCGGCGCCGTCGATCAGCACTTCGCGGTAGTCGCCGCTGACCACCTCGGCGACCCGGTGGCGCGGCGTGTACGCCAGCGTCGCGTCGGCGGCTCCACCGATGAACAACGCGGGCACGGCGATCGTGGGCGCCGCGGTGGTGGCGGTGATCTCCCAGTTGCGGTCGAAACACCGGTACCAGTTCAGCGGTGCGGTGAACCCGCCGCGGGTGAACTCGTCGACATAGACCTCGAAGTCCTCTCGCGTGATCCAATCCGGCAACCCCCCGGGTTCCGGGATGCGGGCGATGAACCCGTCGGGCCCGGGGGCGAGCATGCGCGCCGCCGCGGCGTCGTCGCCGGGCCGGGCGGACGCGAACAGGCG
>NZ_JBSWXU010000240.1:0-4169 GCF_056160785.1 Mycobacterium sp. ABE4_509
GCCGGAGCCCGCCCACGGCGCGCCCGAGGGGTACGTGGGCCGACGGCGGGCACCCGAATCTCCGGCATCCGAGCCGCCCGCTCCCGAGTCGGCCCGCGGCCGGCATTCAGCTCCCGGCGAACCCGCCCAACCAGAGCCGCCTCCGCCGCCGCCCGAACCGCAGGAACCCGAGCAGGTCGAGGACGTCGAGGACGGGGCGCACGCCGGCGGGCAGTCGGTCGCGGACCTGATGGCCCGGCTGCATGTGTCGCCGTCGGGTGGTGGCCGGCGCAGGCGCCGCGAGGACTGAGCTGGGTGTTGAGCTAGGCTGAGTGTCGACCGTCCGGTACCCGCAGCGCGGGACTGGAACGAAATCTCATCAGAATCTGCGAGGTCCTGCGATGGTGCAGTCCCCGGCCGGCCGGGGCGCACCCCACGACGGACTCCGCCCGGCCCGGCTCACCGTTGGGGTGATCTCGGCAGGCCGGGTGGGCACCGCCCTGGGGGTTGCGCTCGAACGCGCCGAGCACGTCGTCGTCGCCTGCAGCGCGGTGTCGAAGGCATCGCGCCAGCGGGTTCGACGTTGGCTCCCCGACACCGCGGTGCTCCCCGTCGACCAGGTGGCCGGCCGCGCCGAACTGCTCCTGCTGGCCGTCCCCGACTCCGAGTTGTCCGCCCTGGTGGCCGGGCTGGCCGCGACCGGATCGGTGCGTCCCGACACGATCGTCGCGCACACCTCGGGCGCCAACGGCGTCGCCGTGCTGGCACCCCTGGCCGAGCAGGGCTGCATCACGCTGGCCATCCACCCGGCGATGACCTTCGCCGGCACCGACGAGGACGTCGACCGGCTGCGTGGCACCTGCTTCGGCATCACCGCCGCCGACGAGATCGGATACGCGATCGCGCAGTCACTGGTGCTCGAGGTGGGAGGCGAGCCCTTCCGCGTCCGCGAGGACGCTCGCACGCTGTATCACGCGGCGCTGGCGCACTCGAGCAATCATGTGGTCACGGTCCTGCTCGATGCGGTCGACGCGTTGCGTGCGGCGTTGTGGGGGCAGGAACTGCTCGGTCAGGACGCCGTCGACGACACACCGGGCGGAATCGCCGAGCGGATCGTCGGCCCGCTGGCGCGGGCCTCCCTGGAGAACGCGCTGCAGCGGGGTCAGGCGGCGCTGACCGGACCGGTGGCGCGCGGTGACGCCGCAGCGGTGGCCGGCCACCTGCAGGCGCTGACCGAGGTGAATCCAGATCTGGCCGAGGCCTACCGGACCAACTCGTTGCGCACGGCCCAGCGTTCGCAGGCACCGGCCGCGGTCTTCGAGGCGCTGGCGAAGGCGGTACAGCCATGACGATGGGCAGGGCGCCGAAGTTCGCCGCCGGGGAACTCAACGTCTATACGCGACCCCGGGATGTATCCGGCGTGGCCAGGGCGCTGCGGGCGACAGGTCGCCGGATCGTGCTGGTGCCCACCATGGGGGCGCTGCACGACGGACATCTGGCGCTCATCAGGGCTGCCCGCCGGGTACCCGGTGCGGTCGTGGTGGCGTCCATCTTCGTCAACCCGCTGCAGTTCGGGGTGGGGGAGGACCTCGAGGCCTATCCGCGCACGCTGGACGACGACCTCGATGCGTTGCGCGCCGAGGGCGTCGAGATCGCATTCACCCCCACCGCCGACGACATGTATCCGCACGGCACCCGGACCACGGTGGTGCCCGGTCCGCTGGCCGCTGAGCTCGAGGGGGCCTCGCGGCCAACGCATTTCAGCGGAGTGCTGACGGTGGTGCTGAAGCTCTTCAACACGGTGAGCCCCGACCGCGCCTACTTCGGCGAGAAGGACTACCAGCAGCTGGCGTTGATCCGGCAGATGGTCGGCGACTTCGATCTGGCCGTCGAGGTGCAGGGGGTGCCGATCGTGCGGGAATCCGACGGACTGGCGATGTCGTCGCGCAACCGCTACCTCGACCCGGTGCAACGTGACCAGGCCGGTGCGTTGTCGGCGGCGCTGCTGGCCGGCATGTACTCGGCCTCGGCTGGTGTCCCGGCCGCGCTCGACGCGGCCCGCGCCGTGCTCGACGAGGTGCCCGCCATCGAGGTCGACTACCTCGAGATCCGCGACCCGCTGCTCGGCCCGGCGCCGGCGCAGGGGCCGGCCCGGATGCTCGTCGCGGCCAGGCTGGGCCGCACCCGCCTGATCGACAACATCGCGATCGATGTCGGCGCCAGCGCCGGCATCGACGGTCACCCGCGTGTCGCACCCGGCGAAAGCCACGAACTGCCCTGGAGGAACTGATGTTACGAACCATGTTGAAGTCGAAGATTCATCGCGCCACGGTGACCCAGGCCGACCTGCACTACGTGGGCTCGGTCACCGTCGATGCCGATCTGATGGATGCCGCGGATCTGCTCGAAGGCGAACAGGTGACGATCGTCGACATCGACAACGGTGCCCGGCTGGTCACCTACGTCATCACCGGAGAGCGCGGCAGCGGGGTGATCGGCATCAACGGCGCGGCCGCTCACCTCATCCATCCGGGAGATCTGGTGATCCTGATCGCCTACGGCACCATGGAGGACGCCGAGGCCAGGGAGTACCGCCCCCGGGTGGTGTTCGTCGACGCCGACAACCGGCAGGTCCACCTGGGCTGCGATGCGGCTCACGTGCCGGCCGACGCCGCCGAACTGATGTCGCCGAGGTGAACTGAGTGCTCCTTGCGATCGATGTCCGCAACACCCACACCGTCGTCGGGCTGATCTCGGGGTCCGGAGAACACGCCAAAGTCGTTCAGCACTGGCGGATCCGGACCGAATCGGAGGTCACCGCCGACGAGCTCGCCCTGACGATCGACGGTCTGATCGGCGACGACGCCGAGCGCCTCACCGGCGCGGCCGGTCTGTCGACCGTGCCGTCGGTGCTGCACGAGGTGCGGCTGATGCTCGATCAGTACTGGCCGTCGGTGCCGCACGTGCTCATCGAGCCCGGGGTGCGCACCGGAATTCCGTTGCTGGTGGACAACCCCAAAGAAGTCGGCGCCGACCGGATCGTCAATTGCCTTGCCGCCTATCAGAAATTCGGTACGGCCTCCATCGTGGTGGACTTCGGGTCCTCGATCTGCGTCGACGTGGTGTCGGCCAAGGGAGAGTTCCTCGGCGGCGCCATCGCCCCCGGCGTGCAGGTGTCCTCGGATGCGGCCGCGGCGCGCTCGGCGGCGCTGCGCCGCATCGAGCTGACCCGACCCCGGTCGGTGATCGGGAAGAACACCGTCGAGTGCATGCAGGCCGGTGCGGTCTTCGGGTTCGCCGGGCTGGTGGACGGACTGGTGAACCGGGTGCGCGAGGACGTCGACGGTTTCGGCGGCAGCGACATCGCGGTGGTGGCCACCGGCCACGGTGCGCCGCTGGTGCTACCGGACCTGCACACCGTCGAGCATTACGACCGCCACCTCACCCTCGACGGCCTGAGGCTGGTGTTCGAGCGCAACCGCGACGGTCAGCGAGGCAAGCTGCGCCAGGCCAAGTGACCGGGTCAGAAGAACGTGTGCACGAGGTCGACCACCCGGTCCTCGCCGTCGAGCACCGGGATGAGCCGCCACTTGTCGAACACGGTGCACGGATGTGAGATCCCGAACCGCAGCCAGGTGCCGACGTCGGGACGCTCGGCCTGGCCCAGCTCGAGGTAGGCGTGCTGATCGTTGAGCCGGGTGACGGCCGCGTCGGCGAGGTCGAGCACGACGGGCAGCCCTTGGTCGAAGGCCACGTCGCGGCGGCCCATCGTCAGCACCGCGAGCCCGGGTTCGGGACGCGAGACCACCTGTGCGTGGACCTCCAGCGCCGGGCGCAGGCCGGGTAGGCCGGTCCGGGTCAGCGGTGACGTCCGGGCATACAGGCCGTGGTCGTGGGTCACATAGCACCCGCTGCGCAGCACCGTGCGCACCTGCAGTCCGTCCGGCCAGTCGCCCAGCATCGCGGCGACGGTGTCGAAGTAGGTGCTGCCGCCGGCGCTGACGAGCACGGTGTCGGTCTCGAACAGCGGCCCCAGCCGGGTGACTGCCCGGCGCAGTTCGTCCAGGTGAGCGGTGACCGGGGCCAGGTCCTCGTCGCCGAGGCCGTGCCCCAGCGCCGCCTCGTATCCGGCGACTCCGACCAGGCGCAACCGCGGCGAGGCCGCCGCCGCCCGGGCCACGGCGTCGGCG
>NZ_JBSWXU010000241.1:0-4137 GCF_056160785.1 Mycobacterium sp. ABE4_509
GTCGGGGCGATGGGGGCGGGCGCCGGAGCAGCCACGACGACCCGGCCCAGCGCGGTGACCGCCCCGGCGCCGGCCGGCCCGTATCCGGTCGAGGACGAGGAGCACGTCGACGACGACTGGTGACCGTCACCCGGAAACCAACACCGCCTGAACTTCCCGGCACCGCCGGAAGACTCGCCACCGACGGCGAGACCAACGCAACACCGAACAGAAAGAGAGTGCGACATGGCAGAGATGCGGACAGATGCCGCAACCCTGAGCGCGGAAGCCGGCAACTTCGACCGGATCTCCACCGAGCTCCAGCAGGTGATCCGCCAGGTGGAGTCCACCGGAGGCGAGCTGGCCACCCAGTGGCGCGGCGCGGCCGGGGCAGCAGCCCAACAGGCGCTGCTGCGCTTCCACGAGGCCGGTCAGGCCCAGATCAAGGAACTGGGCGACATCACCTCCAACATCCAGAGCGCCGGGGTCCAGTACTCCGCCGCCGACGACGAGCAGGCCAGTTCGCTTGCCTCGCAGATGAACTTCTGACCCGACCAACCACCGAACACCAGAACAGGAGAAACCAATGTCGGAACAGTCATGGAATTTCGCCGGGATCGAATCCGGCGCCGGCTCCATCCAGGCCGCGGTGTCGACCACCCAGGGCCTGCTCGACGAGGGCAAGGCCTCGCTGGCCAAGCTCGCCGAGGCATGGGGCGGCAGCGGCTCGGAGGCCTACCAGGCCGTCCAGCGCCGCTGGGATGCCACCTCGGCCGAACTGAACTCGGCCCTGCAGAACCTGGCAGCCCGGATCACCGAGGCCGGCCAGACCATGTCCCAGACGGAGTCCGGCGTCGCCGGAATGTTCGCCTGAACCACTGCACCACAGCCGAACACGGGATCGGGCGAGTCCGGTCCGCCGCACTCGTCCGTTCCCGTCTTCAACCACCCCATCGGCTAGAGCCACCGCATCCCAGGAGCAGCCATCGTGAGCGCACCCACCGCCCCCGCCGAGGTCACCGGCATCCGCCCGGCCACCACACGGGTGACGATCCTGACCGGAAACCGCATGACCGACCTGGCCCTGCCGTCGGCCGCGCCGATGGAGACCTACGTCGACGACACCGTCGCGATGCTCTCCGACATGCTCGGCGACGTCGCAGACGGTGACCTGGCCGACTTCGACTTCCTCACCCAGGGCGAGTGGGCGTTCGCCCGGCCCGGCGCCCCGCCACTGCGGCCCAACGAGTCCCTCGACGAGGCCGGCGTCGTCGACGGCTCGCTGCTGACCCTGCTGACGGTCAGCCACACCGAACGCTACCGGCCCCTGGTCGAGGACGTCATCGACGCGATGGCGGTACCCGACGACGCCCCCGAGTTCGACCGCACCGCAATAGGCCGTTTCAGCACGGTGGCCACCCCGCTGTTCACGGCGGCCGCCACCGCGGTCGCCGCGGTGGCGTGGTGGGACACCGGCCGCGCGATCTGGTGGCCGCTGGCCCTGTCCGTGCTCGCGATGCTGCTCCTCGCGGGGAGCTTCATCGCTGCGCGGGCCGACGACAACGCGGTGTTCGCCGAGGCCCTGCTGATCGCGGCGGTGCCGCCGCTGGCCATCGCCGCCGCACTCGCCGTGCCACCGCCCGCCGGTGCGGCACCACTGGGTGCCCCTCAACTCGCCGGTGCAGCCGGTGCGGTGTTGGTGCTGACCCTGGTGACCCGGGGTGGGCCCCGCCGTCGTATCGGGCTGGCCACCTTCACCGTGATCACCCTGACCGCAATGCTGTTGGTCGCGACGGCCTTCGGGTTCGACTGGCAACGCTGGGTGCCGGCGGGCGCGATTCTGCTCGGCTTCTTCATCGTCACAAATGCCGCGAAGCTGACCGTCGCCGTGGCTCGGATATCCCTGCCGCCGGTGCCCACCCCCGGTGAGACCATCGACCCCGAGGATCTCGGCAACCCCGTCGCCTCGCACCGTGCCGAACGCGACCACGCCGTGCCGCATGCGTGGCAGGTCGTCCTCGCGTCGGTGCCCGATTCCGCCGCTCGGCTACACGAGCGCACCGCGTTGGCGCGGACCCTGCTCAACGGGTTCGTCGCCGCCGGATCGCTGGTGCTGGCCGTCGGCGCCGTCGCGGCGGTTGTACGCGGGCACTTCTTCGTGCACACCCTCGTGCTGGCTGGGCTGCTGACCGTGATGTGCGGTTTCCGGTCTCGGCTCTACGCCGAGCGGTGGTGCGCCTGGTCGCTGATGGCGGCCGCTGTGGTGATCCCGTTCGGCGTGGTCGCCAAGCTGTGCCACTGGTATCCGCACCTGGCCTGGATGCTGTTGGCAGGCCTGCTGGTCACGGTTCTTCTCACCCTGGCGATCGTCGCGGCGACCGCGGGCGTCAAACGCATCTCGCCGGTGACCAAACGGATCCTCGAACTGCTCGACGGAGCCGTCGTCATCGCGATCCTGCCGATGCTGATGTGGGTGATGAGCATCTACGACATCGTCCGCAATCTGCACTTCTGACCCGAAACGGAGATGTCCGACATGGCAGACCAGTTGTTCGTCGACACCGAGTCCCTGCATGCCGCCGGCACCGCGCTGAACGAGTTGACGTTTCCGGCCGCCCCGGCGCCGCCGGCGTCGATCGGGGGTACCGACGCGGTCTCTGCGGCAACCCGGGCGACGGTACCCGTCCTCGAGACGCCAGTGCTCGAGGCGCTGCCCGCGCTGCAGGCGTTGCTGTCGACGACGGCGCGCAACATGGTCACCGCAGCCCAGATCTACACCGAGGCCGACGGGTTGCTCGGGGAGCACATCGGCACCGCCGATCCTGGTCCGGTGCAGGGCGTCGCCGCCGCAGCCACGCGCACTCTTTCGGCGGGTATTCCGCTGATCACCCAGGCGGCGGCCGCAGCAGGTGACACCGAAGATGCTGCCGGGCAGCTCGATTCGGACGTCGCTGCCGTGTCATCCAGCGCTGCCGACGAGCACGCGCCCGTGTCGCAGGCCGAGTCGGGGTCGCATCCGGCTGCAGGGTCCGCGTACTGACCAGCGCCGGCCCGGCTTGCTGCCATTCGGGTTTGGCGACGGTGCCCGAAAGGGAATGGCGCAGCGAACCGCACCGACAGTGAAGCTATCTGCACGCCCAGTCACGAGCGTGCCGATAGCTTCACTGTCGGCAGGGCCGGTACAAATGCGCAGCGCGCAGGGCGCTGTCAGCGCGTATGTCGCTGGCGCGGCTCCGGGCATACCCCGTCGAGCAGGGTCGCCAGATGATGCCAGTACAGCCAGTCCGCCACCGCGGCGCGCCGGGACGCGTCGTCGACGGCGGCATGAGCTCGGGTCCGCGCATCGTCGCCGGCGCAGCCGCAGAATGTGACGAAGGCACGCAGGTGGGCGATCTCGCGCCCATTGGCGGTACTGACCAGCGGCCTCAGCACGCCCATCCATGCTCTGGCCCGCCGGCTCGGCCCGTCGGGCTGGTCGCCGGGGCTGACCGGAGCCGGCGGCACGCCATCGAGCAGGTCGTTGTCAGCGGTGTCGGATAGCCGTTCGGCAGCCTCGGGAGCCACCACCTGCAGGCGGTCGCGACCCGTCATCGTTCCCTCGGTGGGTACGTCGTCGGGCTCGAGCACCACCTTGGCGGCGCCCGGGTCGGTGCCGGCGAACTGTTCAGCGGTGGCGATCACGGCGCGCAACGTCGTGCCCTGGTGGACCGCCCAGCCCTGCACGGCCACGAAGGGATACGTGCTCCAATTGGCCCGCTGGCTCACCGGGATCTCGTCGTCGGCACTGACCAAACGCACGGCTTCGGGCAACTGCACACCGTCGGGGATATAGCCGACCCCGAAACTGTTGGCCACCACGATCGTGCCGTCGACGGTGACCGCAGTGACCCAGAAGAATCCGGGATCTACTCTGTCACTGCCAGTTCCGGGCGCATTGAGCGCCGCCGCGACGCGGCGGGCCAGCCGCAGCGGGTCGTCCTTGCCGCCCGCGTGCTCGCCGGCCGTTGCGGCCGCCGCGGTGATCGCATCCCGGCTGGCCCGCCCTCGTGACACCGGTATGGCGGCGAATGCGGTGGCCGAGGCCGGTCCGTGCTCTTCACGTTCACTACGGACAGCGGCCCGGCCGCCCGACTTCGCGGAGCCGGCGGTGTTGCGCGT
>NZ_JBSWXU010000242.1:0-4088 GCF_056160785.1 Mycobacterium sp. ABE4_509
GCTCCGGCGCAGGCCCTGCCTACCGCGGCCGCCCGCGCCGCGCGCTGCCTGGCCGACGGTGTGCTGGCCTCACTGGACAGGCCGTACGCGTCGGTGATGTCGCGGCTCGGGCAGGCGCTCGGCGTCGAGGCGCCGTCCACACTGGCCGGCCTCGACAGCCCGGCGGCGCTGGTCGCGTTGACAGCCGTGCACGGCGGGGACCCCGGACGGGCCCGCAGTGTGATCTCCCGGACGGTCCGAGACGGCGACGGGTCCCGACCTGATGAGGACGGCGCCGCCTGCGACAACATGCTCTTCACCTATCGGCACCGGCTGTTGCAGGGCTGGATCCGGATGCAGGACGGCCAGCTACGGGCCGCCGGGGCCGATGTGCGCGCGGTGCTCAGCGCCTCGGGTGGGCGGCTGCACCGCCGCGACGCGCTGTGGGCGGAGGCGCTGCAGACCGCCATCGCGCGGCGGGCCGGTGACAGCGGTGGCGTGCACACCCACTGGCACGCCGGGATCGAGGTGCTCGCCGAGTACACCGTCGACGTGTTCTCGCTGCTGCCGCTCGGGGAGTTGTGGGTGGCGGCGGCCCTGTTGCGGCGGCGCGACCAGATCGAACACACCGTGGCCGAGGCGTTCGCACTGCTCGCGGCTCTCGGCGATCCGGTGCTGTGGTCGGTGCCGCTGCACTGGGCGGGAGTCCACGCCGGGATCCTGGCCAACAGCCCGGAGACGATCGCGCCCTACGGTCAGGCCCTGACCGCGGCCGCGGGCAGCAGCGGCTACGCGCATGCCCTGGCCGACGCCGGCCGGACCTGGCTACGGGTGCTCGCTCAGCGGGTGGACACCGACGAGGTGACCGCCGCCGCCAACAGCCTGTCCCGGTTCGGGCTGACATGGGACGCGACCCGGCTGGCCAGCCAGGCGGCGCTGCACTCCCCGGATGCCCGCGTATCGAGCGCGATGCTGCAGTTGGCGCGTGACCTCAAACACACCATCGCCGTCGACGAGACGGCCATCTCGGAGGGGCGGGGCAGTGCGGCCGCGCGCACCGGGACGTCCCAGCCGGCGGCCGGACCGGCGTCACCGAAACTGTCCGACCGCGAGCGCGAAGTCGCCGAGTTACTGCTGCTGGGCCGCCCCTATCGGGATATCGGCGCGCAGCTACTCATCTCGGCAAAGACCGTAGAGCACCACGTCGCCCGGATCCGGCGCCGGCTGGGTGCGGAATCGCGATCGGAGATGCTCTCGATGCTGCGGGCGCAGCTGGACTCCCCGCAGCCCGGGCAGGACACCACCTAACCAGTTAGTTAGGTGAGCCTTCGTAGCGGGTCTTCCCGGCAGGATGCAACTATGAGCAGGCACCGAGCTAAAGTTACTCACCGGTAACTTTGTCTAAGTTACCGACGGGTAACCAAAAAACCGGAGGCGCGTGTGGATACGCAGATGCTGATCAGGATGATCGTCGGGGTTCTGATGACCGCGATCGTCGGCATTTTCGCCGTCAAGCGAGTGCTGTGGCTGACCAAGCTGATCCGCTCCGGGCAGCCGATGAGCGAGTCCAACAGTCGCAAGGACGACCTGCGCAAGCGCATCACCACGCAATTCGAAGAGGTCTTCGGGCAAACCCGGCTGCTGAAGTGGTCGATCCCGGGCATCGCGCACTTCTTCACGATGTGGGGCTTCTTCATCCTCGCCTCGGTCTACCTCGAGGCGTTCGGGCTGATCTTCGTCCACGACTTCGCGATCCCGTTCATCGGCCACTGGGACCTGCTGGGCTTCCTGCAGGACTTCTTCGCCGTCGCGGTGCTGCTCGGCATCATCACGTTCTCGATCATCAGGCTCAACACCGAGCCCAAGAAGCACGGGCGCGACTCACGGTTCTACGGTTCACACACCGGCGGCGCGTGGCTGATCCTGTTCATGATCTTCAACGTCATCTGGACCTATGCGCTGGTGCGCGGCGCCGCGGTGAACACCGAGACCCTGCCATACGGCAATGGTGCGTTCTTCTCGCAGTTCATGGGCTGGATCATGGCTCCGCTGGGCGAGCCGGTCAACGCCTGGATCGAGACGCTGGCCCTGCTCGCGCACATCGCGATCATGCTGGTGTTCCTGCTGATCGTGCTGCACTCCAAGCACCTGCACATCGGCCTGGCACCGATCAACGTCACGTTCAAGCGGATGCCCGACGGCCTCGGGCCGCTGCTGCCGGTGGAGTCCAAGGGCGAGATCATCGACTTCGAGGACCCCGCCGAGGACGCCGTGCTGGGCCGCGGAAAGATCGAGGACTTCACCTGGAAGGGCTACCTCGACTTCACCACGTGCACCGAATGCGGCCGCTGCCAGTCGCAGTGCCCGGCCTGGAACACCGGCAAGCCGCTGTCGCCCAAGCTCGTGATCATGAACCTGCGCGACCACATGTTCGCCAAGGCGCCCTACATCCTCGGCGAGAAGCCCGAGCCCGACGAAGAGTCGATGGCCAAGGCGCTGGAGTCGGCCCAGGGCGGCCTCGTCGGCACCGAGCACGACGAGGAACACCACGTCCCCGAGTCCGGCTTCGAGCGGGTGATGGGCTCCGGACCCGAGCAGGTGGCCCGACCGCTGGTCGGAACCGCCGAGCAGCTCGGTGTCATCGACCCCGACGTGCTGTGGTCCTGCACCACCTGCGGCGCCTGCGTCGAGCAGTGCCCGGTCGACATCGAGCACATCGATCACATCGTCGACATGCGCCGCTACCAGGTGATGATGGAGTCCGAGTTCCCCGGCGAGCTCGGCGTGCTGTTCAAGAACCTGGAGACCAAGGGCAACCCGTGGGGCCAGAACGCCAAGGACCGCACCAACTGGATCGACGAGGTCGACTTCGACGTGCCGGTCTACGGCAAGGACGTCGAGTCGTTCGACGGCTTCGAGTACCTGTTCTGGGTCGGCTGCGCCGGCGCCTACGAGGACCGGGCCAAGAAGACCACCAAGGCCGTCGCCGAACTGCTGGCCGCCGCCGGGGTGAAGTACCTGGTACTCGGCGAGGGCGAGACCTGCACCGGCGACTCGGCGCGCCGCTCGGGCAACGAATTCCTGTTCCAGCAGCTGGCCGCGCAGAACGTCGAAACGATCAACGAGATGTTCTCCGGCGTCGAGCGGGTCGACCGCAAGGTCGTGGTGACCTGCCCGCACTGCTTCAACACGCTGGGGCGCGAGTACCCGCAGCTCGACGGCAACTACACCGTCCTGCACCACACCCAGCTGCTGAACCGGCTGGTCCGGGACAAGAAGCTGGTGCCGGTCCGGTCGTTCACCGAGCACGGCGCCAACATCACCTACCACGACCCGTGCTACCTGGGCCGCCACAACAAGGAGTACACCGCGCCGCGTGAACTGATCGGCGCGGCCGGCGCGACGCTGACCGAGATGCCCCGCCATGCCGACCGCGGCCTGTGCTGCGGTGCCGGTGGCGCGCGGATGTGGATGGAAGAGCACATCGGCAAGCGGGTGAACACCGAGCGCACCGAGGAGGCGATCGACACCGGCGCCTCGGCGATCGCCACCGGCTGCCCGTTCTGCCGCGTCATGATGACCGACGGTGTCGACGAGGTGGCAGCAGCCCGCGACATCGAGAAGGCCGAGGTCCTCGACGTGGCTCAGCTGCTGCTGGGCTCACTGGACAAGAACAAGGTCACCCTTCCCGAGAAGGGCACGGCCGCAAAGGAAGCCGAGGAGCGTGCGGCCCGCATCGCCGCCGAGGCACCCGCGGCCCCCGCGGAGGCCGAACCCGCGGCCGAACCCGAGTCCGAGGAAGAGCAGCCCGCGGCAGCCGAAGCCAAGACCGAGACCTCCGAGTCGAAACCGGTCACCGGGTTGGGCATGGCCGGCGGCGCCAAACGGCCGGGGGCCAAGAAGGCCACACCGGCACCGGCGGAGGACAAGCCGGCCGCTGCGCCGGCCGCCAAGGGCCTCGGCATCGCCGGGGGTGCCAAACGCCCCGGCGCCAAGAAGGCCGCACCGGCCGAGGAGACCACCGCGACGGCCGCCGAACCGGCCAAGGAGCCCGAGGTCAAGGGGCTCGGCATCGCGGGCGGGGCCAAGCGGCCCGGCGCCAAGAAGGC
>NZ_JBSWXU010000243.1:0-4016 GCF_056160785.1 Mycobacterium sp. ABE4_509
CCACCGCATCGCCGGGGCCGGCCAGCCGGGCGGCCCCGATCGCCACCGTCCGGCCCTGACCGGCCACGTCGGAGAGCAGCTGGATCGCCGGCGCGGTGATCGGTCCGTCACCGATCAGGGTGGCGCCGCGGACGGCGGTGGTGCCGAGGATCTGATCGACGATGCCCACCGCGCCGTCGGTCGCGATCGCCGACAGGCCCGGGTCGCCGACCCGGCGCAGCGCGTCGAGGTCGGCCTGGGCGTACACGGTCGGGGCGACGCAGATCCGTTGGGCCAGCGTCTTGAGCCGGTTCAGCCAGTCGGTGGCGGCCTGCTGCCCGGCGCCCGGGTGCGTCGGGGTCTGCGGCCCGGCTTCGGCGGCGTCGTTGACGACGTAGCCGCCGGTCATCGCGTTGACGGTGACGAGCAGGTCCGGATCGACGGCCACGCACAGCGCACGGGTGACCTCCCCGCTGGGGTCGACCTCGAGGCTGGTGGCGAACTCGACCGCCGAGAGCAGCGTGTCCAGCCGGCCGCCCGGGGCCAGTGACGTCGCCAGCTCGTCGTCGATCAGCCGGACCGGGGTGGTGCCCCCCGGCTGGCCGGCGGCCAGGCGGGGCCGGTCGGCCAGCGGCCAGAACATGGTCAGCCCGACCGGGCGGGTGGTGTCCGGCGGGACCGCGGATTCCAGCGTGTCCGACGCCGGCCGGGACACCGTGGCGCCGGAGCCCTGGTCGGGCGGCACCCCCATCACCGGGAGCAGGAAGCGGGCGTCGTCCAGCCGGGCGGGTGCCCCGTAGTCGGGGGTGCCGTTGACGTTGACCATGACCGGGTAGACGCCGGGTTCGTCGATGGCCAGCGAGGAGTGGGTGGCCGAGCGCACCGGCACGGCCAGCCGAAACGGCACCTCCTGGCCGCGGGCCATCTCGGGTGCGACGGTGATGAAGTCGGACACCGGCTGGTACTGGGCGACGTCGCCGGACAGATCGGTGCGCAGTTCGGCCGACGTGGTGACCGCAGGGGCGTGTTCCAGGCGCACCACCACGTCGCGCACCGGGCGGTCTCCGACGTTGCGCACCGTGCCGGTCACGGTCACCAGCGGTTCGCTGGTGGTGGTCATCACCTCGGGGGTGACGCCGGCGATGTCCAGGCGCAGGAACTCGGTGGCCCCGGGCTGGGCGTGCGACGGCACCGCCCAGGTGGGTGCGACGGCGAACAGGAGCGCCAAGACCGCGGCGGCGACGCGCAGCCAGACTCTAGCCCGCTCCGTCACGGTCCTTGTCCGCAGCCGTTCGTCCGCCGGCCGGGCTGGGGTTGTGCGGTGGGGTCGGGACGATGCTTGCGGGTGTGCGAGTGGGTCTGGCCACGCCGGCGCGGGGCGGAGCGGGGCAGCGGCGGCAGCGCGTCGGGACCGTCGGTGTGCAGGGTGTCGATCAGTTCGTCGGCGACGGCGGCGAGCCGGCGTTCGTCGGCGTAGGCCAGCTTGGCCGGCAGCTCGTGCAGCGGCACCCAGGCCACCTCGGTGACCTCGACGTCTTCGTCGCACAGCTCGCCGTCGAGAAATCTCATCAGGTAATGGTGCACGGTCTTGTGCACGCGGCGTCCCTCGGTGACGAACCAGTAGTCGATGCTGCCCAGCGCCGCCAGCACGCTGCCCTGGATCCCGGTCTCCTCGGCGACTTCGCGGATCGCGGTCTGCTCGGCGGTCTCACCCATCTCGATGTGGCCCTTGGGCAGCGACCACAGCATCCGGCCGCGGCGGTCGATGCGCCCGATCAGCGCCGCGACCTGCCGGTCCTTGGGGCCGTCGATGCCGTCGATGACCAGGCCGCCGGCTGACGTCTCGTGCACGGTGCGCAGCCGGTCGGGGGTGCGTCGCGGCCGGGCCTTCTTGGGTTTGGGGGTCTGGCCGGATTGCTCACCGGGGGAGCGGGGCGGGTTCTGGCCGGTACTGCCGGTGGGGGACTGATCGCCCACCTCGGGTGGACCTGCCGCGCGTCGGCCGCGGCGCCGACCCCGGCGCCGTCGTGGTTTGGGCTGCTCGCCGTCCGACACCCAAGCGATAGTAGCTGGCATGTTCGGCGCCCCTCGCCGCACTCGCCGGTCGGTGATACGGCTGTGACCAGTAGGCTCATCGGACGTGCAGGACCCTAGGCGAGAAAGCGCAGCCGGCGAACCGGATGTGGAGCTGCTGGCTGCTGCGCAGGTGTCGCTGAATCGACACGCCGAGGTGCTGCGCGGGCTGGGCCGGCTGTTCGCCGAGCACGGCCATGAGCTGTATCTGGTCGGCGGAAGTGTGCGTGACGCGTTGCTCGGCCGCCTGGGCGAGGATCTGGACTTCACCACCGACGCCCGGCCCGAGCAGATGCAGCGGATGCTGCGCGGCTGGGCCGATGCGCTCTGGGACACCGGTATCGAATTCGGCACCATCGGGGTGGGCAAGGGTGGTGACCGGCTGGAGCTGACCACGTTCCGCGCCGACAGCTACGACCAGGTCTCGCGTAACCCGCAGGTGCGGTTCGGCGACAACCTGGCCGACGATCTGGTGCGCCGCGATTTCACCGTGAACGCGATGGCGGTGCGCATCACCGCCGACGGTCCGGGCGAGTTCCTCGATCCGCTCGGCGGGCTGGCGGCGTTGCGGGCCGGGGTGCTCGACACCCCGTCGGCGCCGGAGGTGTCCTTCGGAGACGATCCGCTGCGGATGTTGCGCGCTGCGCGGTTCGTCTCGCAGCTGGGGTTCGCGGTGGCCCCGCGGGTGCGGACGGCGCTCGAGCAGATGGCGCCGCAGCTGGGCCGCATCACGGTCGAGCGGGTCGCCGCCGAGCTGGACAAACTGTTGCTGGGTGCCGACCCGGTGGCCGGGATCGACCTGATGGTGCAGACCGGTCTGGGGGAGGTGGTGCTGCCCGAGATCGGGGCCATGCGGATGGCGATCGACGAACATCACCAGCACAAGGACGTCTACCAGCATTCGCTGACGGTGCTGCGCCAGGCGATGGACCTCGAAGGTGACCAGGGTCCGGACCTGGTGCTGCGGTGGGCGGCGCTGCTGCACGACATCGGAAAGCCGGCCACCCGTCGCCACGAACCCGACGGCGGGGTGAGTTTCCACCACCACGAGGTGGTCGGGGCGAAGATGACCCGCAAACGCATGCGGGCGCTGAAGTACTCCAAGCAGATGGTCGACGACGTCTCGCAGCTGGTGTACCTGCATCTGCGTTTTCACGGCTACGGCGACGGCCGGTGGACCGATTCGGCGGTGCGCCGCTACGTCACCGATGCCGGTCCGCTGCTGAGCCGGCTGCACAAGCTGGTTCGGGCGGACTGCACCACCCGCAACCGGCGCCGGGCGGCTCGGCTGCAGGCCAGCTATGACGATCTGGAGCGCCGGATCGAGGAGCTCGCCGCCAAGGAGGATCTGGCCCGGGTGCGCCCCGACCTGGACGGCAACGAGATCATGCGGATCCTGGGCATCCCGGCGGGTCCGCAGGTCGGCCAGGCCTGGAATCACCTCAAGGAGCTGCGGCTCGACCGCGGCCCGCTGGACCACGACGAGGCGGTGGCCGAATTGGTCAAGTGGTGGAACGAGCGGGGCTCGGCCGGCGTCTGATCAGGTATGGAGTACTGCCTGGGTGAGCCGGACGGTTCGGCGACGATGTGGACCGTCGACGGTGGGCCGCACCTCGACGGCATCGACGTCGACCGCGACGGCCTGACCGACGACACGCTGCTGGATCTCGACGGCGACGGGATCGCCGACGCGGCGGTTCTCGACCTCGACGACGACGGCCTGCCCGAGCGGCATGTCACCGATGACGGGACCGGGACCTGGGGGCTGGGCGCCGACCGCGGCGGTGGGCTGCGCTGGTTCGGGCTCGACGGTCTCGAACATCCGGGGCAGGGTCCCGACCTGGACGGGGACGGGGCCCTCGAGCGGTTGTCCGACGTCGACGGCGACGGGACGGCCGACCGCGCGCTGGGCGCCGGGTCGGCGTGGGTGGACACCGACGGCGACGGCCGGTGGGACCTGCGGC
>NZ_JBSWXU010000244.1:0-3912 GCF_056160785.1 Mycobacterium sp. ABE4_509
GTGCTGCTGGCCCGGGCTCCGCGCTCGGGCGGGCACTGGCTGTCGGTCGCCGAGGCCGCGGTGCGGGGCCCGATCCAGATCGCGGTCGCCTGCGAACGGCCGGATTCGGCGCTGCTGGTTGCGGCGCGCGAGCTGGCACCGGGCGGCGCGGTGGTGGTGGGCGGACCCGCGGACTCTTCGGAGTTGCTGCGTGACCGGCCCCGCGTCGGTGGCGCCGACGCGGCGTATGTGTGCCGCGGCCGGGCCTGCGACCTACCGGTCACCGCTGCCGAGGATCTCGCTGCCGCGCTTCGGCG
Organism: Mycobacterium sp. ABE4_509; assembly: GCF_056160785.1. Taxonomy (NCBI): domain Bacteria; kingdom Bacillati; phylum Actinomycetota; class Actinomycetes; order Mycobacteriales; family Mycobacteriaceae; genus Mycobacterium; species Mycobacterium sp. ABE4_509. Next base: position 297 of record NZ_JBSWXU010000244.1, read on the forward strand.
CTCCGTGTAGCGTGCCGCACATGAGCTTCGAGCCCGATGTCCTGCAAGGTTTCGTCCAGCGCTACCTCGACACCGTCGCCGGCGGCAAGGCCGACGAGGTCGCCGCGCTCTACGCCGAGGACGCCACCCTCGAGGATCCGGTCGGCGGCGGCGAGGTGCACATCGGGCGCCAGGCCATCGCCGGTTTCTACAAGGTGATGGAAGGTGGCGAGATCGCCACCGAGCTGCTGGCTTTCCGCGCCGGCGGACACGAGGCGGCGTTCATGTTCGCGATCACCGTCGGCGGGTCGATGCGCATCGAGCCCATCGAGGTGATGACGTTCGACGGTGAGGGCAAGATCGCGTCGATGAAGGCCTACTGGGGCCCGCAGAACGTCACCCAGCTGTAGCGATTTCGGCGTGATCGTCGTCGCTGAGCGCAGCCAACCACGCCGAAATCACTAGAAGACGGCGAACCACATCGCGATGTAGTGGCAGATCGCCGCGACCGCCGTGCACGCGTGGAAGAACTCGTGATGGCCGAACGTCGTCGGCCACGGGTTCGGCCACTTCAGTGCGTAGAGCACCCCGCCGATGCTGTACAGCGCGCCGCCGACGATCAGCAGCACCACCGCGGCCACCCCGGCGCCGTGCATGATCGGCCCGATGAACCACGCCGCCACCCAGCCCAGCAGGATGTAGAGCGGAACCCCCAGCCACCGCGGCGACGACGGCCACAACATCTTCAGCGCGACACCGGCCAGCGCACCACCCCAGACGATCCAGAACAGCACCATCCCTTTGGTTTCGGGCAGTGCCAGCAGCGCGAACGGGGTGTAGCTGCCCGCGATGAACACGAAGATCATCGAATGGTCGGCGCGCTTCATCCACTTGCGCGCGGTGGCCGACTTCCACTCCACCCGGTGGTAGGTGCCGCTGACGGTGAACATCGCCACGATCGTCAGCGTGTAGATCAGCGTCGCGATCCCGGCGCGGGTCGACTCCACCGACCAGGACACCGCGACCAGCGTGGCCCCGCAGATGACCGCGATGACCGCCGAATACACGTGGATCCAGCCGCGCAGCCGCGGCTTGCCCAGGAACTGGGCGACCCCCTCGGCGACCGCCTCGGGCAGATCCTCGGGTCCGCGCTGCGCGTCGTCGGTGTCCCTGGGATCGACTGATGTCGGCACGTCAACCTCCACTGACTGGCATGGCGCTTCCCCACGCCACAGTAGTCTGGAACATCGTGGACCTCATTCCGCGGCGACTCAAGGAGCCGATGTACCGGCTCTATGAGATGCGGCTGCGTCACGAGGTCGCGCCGGCGCGCTCGGAGCTGCCCCGCCACATCGCGGTGCTGTGCGACGGCAACCGCCGCTGGGCCCGTGAGCTCGGCCACAACGACGTCAGCTACGGCTACCGGATGGGTGCGGCCAAGATCGCCGAGATGCTGCGCTGGTGCCACGAGGCCGGCATCGAGATGGCCACCGTGTACCTGCTGTCCACCGAGAACCTGCAGCGCGATCCGGACGAACTGACCTCGCTGATCGAGATCATCACCGATGTCGTCGAGGAGATCTGCGCGCCGGTCAACCAGTGGAGTGTGCGCACGATGGGCGACCTGGAGCTGCTCGGCGAGGAGCCCGCCCGCCGGCTGCGCGACGCGGTGCGATCCACCAACGGCAACGGTCCCGCCGACGGTGCGGTGCCCTTCCACGTCAACGTCGCGGTGGGGTACGGCGGCCGCCAGGAGATCGTCGACGCGGTCCGCGCGCTGCTGGCCAAAGAGCTGGCCAACGGCGTCACCGGCGACCGGCTGATCGAGGCCGTCACCGCCGAGGCCATTTCGGAGAACCTGTACACCTCGGGGCAGCCCGACCCGGACCTGGTCATCCGAACCTCCGGTGAGCAGCGGCTGTCGGGCTTCCTGCTGTGGCAGAGCGCCTACTCGGAGATGTGGTTCACCGAGGCCTACTGGCCGGAGTTCCGCCGGGTCGACTTCCTGCGCGCGCTGCGCGACTACAGCGCCAGGCACCGGCGCTACGGGCGATAGGCGAGTCGGTGATGGTCGCCCTCTCCGGACTGCTCTTCGGTCTGAGCTGGTGGCTGGGGCTGTATCTGTTGGCCCGCGACCCGCGCAAACCGGTGCTGGTGCTGGCCGCGATCGGGCTGACCGGTTTCGCGGCCGTGGTGGCGCTGGACGCTGTTCGGCTGGTCAGCGAGTCGGAGTCGTTGAGCCGCATCGAGATCTACCTCGTCGCCGTACCCGGCGTCGCCTGGTTCGCGGTACTGCTGGAGTTGTCGCGGCCCCGCGACACGTGGCGGGGCAGGGCCGGCGAAGGGGCCCTGGTCGCCGGCGTGGCGGTGGTGGCGTTCCTGGGCGCGACGATGGCCGGCGGCGTCGACGGCCCGCTGCGGCTGGGGCACTGGGTGATGTTCGCCGCCCTGTCGGTGCCGGTGCTGGCCGCGATGGTCCGGGCGGTGGCGCGACACTCGCAGCCGGGCCCGGTGGTCGGGTTCCTCGTCGTCGCGACGTTGTTCTTCGCCCTCGGCAACGCCATCCTGATCATCCCGCTGGGGCTGGTGCCCAGCTGGCTGGCGCTGGCGTCCACCGGATTCGACGTCGCGCTGCTCGGTATCGCGGTGGCGATCGGCGACGCCTTCGACGAAGGCCACGCGCTGCGCAAGGACATGCTGAGATCGTTCGCCGGGACGTTTCTGGTGGCGGCGTTGTTCGGCGGCCAGGTGCTGATCGGGATCGCGGTCGCCGGTCTGAGCACGACGTTGACCGTGCTGTTGTTCACCAGCCTGGCCATCGCCATCGCGATCAATGTGCTGGCCGATCCGCTGGCCGGGCTGGTCGACCGGCTCGCGTTCTCCCGCTCCCCGGAGTTGCGCGCCGATCGCGCCGCGCTGCGCGGAACCGAGGCGGCGCTGCCCAGACGCGCGGCCGGCCCGCTCGACGACATGGACTCCGACACCTTCGTCCGGGTCACCCGGCGCGCGCTCGGGCACTACGGCGACCTGTCCAAGCTCGTCGCCAGCCCGCTGACCGCGCTGCCGCTCATCGACGAACGGCTGGCCCGCCGGGGCGCGCCCGATCAGCCGCTGGAGCGGGCCAACGAACTCAAGGCCCTGCTGGCCGAACGGATCGACGGGCTCAAACCACGCGACGGCGGCGACTTCGGGACCACCGAACAGTGGCGCCACTACAACTCGCTGTACTTCCCCTATGTGGCGGGCGTGCGGGCGTACGCGCAGAACGCGACGGCGGCCGGTCTTGACCCGGTCGCGCGGCAGGCCTGGCAGTGGTTGGTCACCGAGGTGCCGCAGCGCTCGCTGCACAACTGGCAGAACGCGGCGGCGCGCGTCATCGCGATGGATCTGCGCAGCGACCTCGTCTCCACCCGCTAGCGCAAACCCCGGCCCGGGGCGCTGACCTGCGGTTGGCAGTATCTGGCAGCCGACGGTGTCGAGTTGGCAGCGGCGGCTGCGAACCATCGATGCCATGACCGCCAACCCCATCGCCACCGCCGCTGGCGCCTCGGCCGACACCGCCCACCTGCTGCGGTTCGCGCTGCGCGCCGACGCCACGCTGTGCGGCGGGCTCGGTCTGGTCGTCGCGGTGGCCGCC
>NZ_JBSWXU010000245.1:0-3848 GCF_056160785.1 Mycobacterium sp. ABE4_509
AGTCGGCACCGTCGGCCTGCGGCGCGGGCACCGAGGAGATCCCCACCGGGGCCGGGGCGGGCCGGCGTTGCTGCACCGCGGCGACCGCGAGCACCGCGACGACGGCGCCGACGGCCACGATGAGTGCGACGATCAACACCGCCCGCGGGGGTCCGTCACCGGCCTGGGTGCTCACCCACCAAACTCTAGGGCTGCACTCCGTCGGCGATCGGGCAGGTCAGCGTCCGGGTGATGCCGGGCACCTGCTGAACGCTGGGCACCACCGAAGACTGCAGATCAGCCAGCGTGTCCGCGCCCACGCGGACCACGACGTCGTACGGACCGGTCACGTACTCCGACGACAGCACCCCGGTCAGCCCCGCGAGCTGCTTGGCGATGACTTCGGCGCGACCGACCTCGGTCTGGATGAGAACGAAAGCCTCGACCACGCCGCAATACCTCCATCTGGCTGCATAGACTCCACGCCGCAGGGAACAAAAGTACCGCAGGTGGGCCGAGCGTTCAGGCCACGGCGGCAGCGCGGCGATGACGAGAGGATCCACACATGGCGGGCGATCCCTCCGACGCGACGCTGGCGGGGTCGGGTGAGTTCACCGTCATCGACCGGTTGGTGGCGGGCCGGCGGCAGCCGCCGTGGGTCAGTCTGGGTCCCGGTGACGACGCCGCTGTCGTCGCGGCCCCCGACGGCCGGACCGTGGTGAGCACCGACATGCTCGTCGAGAGGCGACATTTCCGTCTGGAATGGTCCACTCCGAAGGATGTGGGTCGAAAGGCCATCGCGCAGAACGCGGCCGACATCGAGGCGATGGGGGCCCGCGCGACCGCCTTCGTGGTGGGATTCGCCGCGCCGGGTGAGACGGACACCGCGCGGGCCGTCGAGCTCGCCGACGGGATGTGGCACGAGGCGGGACTGCTGGGGGCGGGGATAGTCGGGGGCGACCTGGTGTCCGCGCCGCAATGGGTGATCTCGGTGGCCGCACTCGGTGACCTCGGTGGGCGCGAGCCGGTGCGCCGAGGTGGCGCCCAGCCCGGCGACACCGTCGCGGTGGTCGGTCATCTCGGTCAGTCCCAGGCCGGATATGTGTTGTGGTGCAACGCTATCAGCGGATTCCCCGAGCTGCGGCAGCGTCATCTGGTGCCGGAGCCGCCCTATGGCCAGGGGGAGCTGGCGGCGCGGGCGGGCGCGACGTCGATGACCGATGTCTCCGACGGTCTGCTCGCCGACCTCGGGCACATCGCCACGGCTTCGGGGGTGGTGCTCGACGTATCGCTGGAGGCGCTGGGCGCGGATGTCCAGGCCGTCGCCGAGGCGGCTGCCGCGGCCGGCGCAGACGCCCGCCAGTGGGTGCTCGGCGGCGGTGAGGACCATGCGCTGGTGGCCACGTTCCCCGGCGAGCCGCCGTCAGGCTGGCGCGCGATCGGCCGGGTCGCCGAGCCGGTCGCCGGCACCTCCGGGGTGACCGTCGACGGCGCGCCGTGGACGGGTATCGCGGGTTGGGAGTCGTTCTGAGGCGGCGGGCACGCTAGGTTGGCCTGTCGTGACAGCACGACCCCTGCCCGAGTTGGTCGACGACGCCTGGGCCCGCGCCCTGCAACCGGTGGAAGCGCAGGTCGCCAAGATGGGCGAATTCCTGCGCACGGAACTGGCCGCCGGTCACCGCTACCTGCCCGCCGGGCCGAACGTGTTGCGTGCGTTCACCTTCCCGTTCGATAAGGTGCGCGTACTCATCGTCGGCCAAGACCCCTACCCGACACCCGGACACGCCGTCGGGCTGAGTTTCTCGGTGGCGCCCGACGTGCGGCCGTTGCCGCGCAGCCTGGACAACATCTTTACCGAGTACCGCGCCGACCTGGGCCACCCGGCGCCGTCCAGCGGTGACCTGACCCCCTGGTCCGAACAGGGTGTGATGTTGCTCAACAGGGTGCTCACGGTGCGCCCGGGCAGCCCGGCCTCGCACCGCGGCAAGGGGTGGGAAGTCGTCACCGAATGCGCGATCCGGGCGCTGGTGGCGCGCGAGCAGCCGCTGGTGGCGGTGCTGTGGGGCCGCGACGCCGGCACGCTCAAGCCGATGCTGGGCGACACCGTGACGATCGAGTCGGCCCATCCTTCCCCGCTCTCGGCGTCGCGGGGCTTCTTCGGCTCGCGGCCCTTCAGTCGCGCGAACGAACTGCTGGAGAAGATGGGCGCCGATCCGGTGGACTGGCGGCTGCCGTGACAACCGGCCCGGAAGCCGCATCGCGGGCGGTCACGTCCCGACGGGGATTCGTACGCAGGTCGGGCGTCACCGTGTTGGTGGTCGGCGTCCTGTTCGGGGCCACGGGCTGCTTCGACGACTTCGTCTGGCCGCCGACCGACATGCCACCACCCGCGACGGAGGCTCCCTAGGCCGGGGCGGCCGCACCGCCGGAGAAGGCGGAGCGGCCGCGCCCGGTCGGCCGTGGCGGCCTCACCGCATCAGGGCACCGGAGACGGCGTCACCTCGGGCATGTCGGGCATCTCGGGCGACGGCACGTCGATATCCGGTGAGGGCACGTCGATGCTCGGAGACGGGACGCTGATCTCCGGTGAGGGCACCTCGATGGTGTTTTCGCCCTCGGCCGGTTCCGTCGTCTCCACCGGTTGCGAGGTCTCCGACGTCGTCTCGGTGGTCTCGGGCGTCGTCTCGGTGTCGGTGGCTGAGTCGTCGCCACACGCCGTCAGCAACCATCCCGCGGCGAGTGCCCCGGAGACAGCGATCAGAGCGTGGCGAGCGATTCCGGCGTGCATCATTGAAAACCATTCCCGTCCGGCCGGGCCTGGTGCCCGGCCTCAGGGAGAGGCGGTACCCGATGGGTTCGCAGTCAAACGACCGACCGTGGTGCCGCGCAGCAGCGTCGGCCGTGGCCGAGGGCGCGGACTAACCGCGGCTGACCTTGCCGGCCTTCAGGCAGGAAGTGCACACGTTGACGCGCTGCTTGTTGCCGCCCGGGCGCGTCACAGCGCGCACCGACTGGATGTTCGGATCCCACCGACGGCTGGTCCGGCGATGGGAGTGTGACACCGACTTACCGAAGCCGGGGCCCTTCCCGCAGATCTCGCACACGGCAGCCATATGTAGAACTCCTCGAATCAGTACGTGGGGGTCTGGGTCCTGGGGCCGCAGGTAGCCGCGGCTCGACCCGACAACCCGACCAGAATACCGGCCATCGCAGGTATCGCCAAAATCGGCCGCAATGGGCCCATCCACGGCCCCATCCACAGCCCGGGCCCGGCGGATCGCGGCGGTGTCCGCGGCACTGGCTAGGCTGGCGCCCACGGCGGCAGCATACGGCGGCGTCGCCGGCGTAGTGCGCGTGTGGAGGTGGGGATGTCGGCTGGGGTGCTCGACGCGTCAGCCCTGCGGCGCTGGGCTCATTCCGCGGTCGCCGACCTGATCACCCACACCGACGAGATCAACCAGCTCAACGTGTTCCCCGTCGCCGACGCCGACACCGGTACGAACATGCTTTTCACCATGCGGGCGGCCTGGGCACAGGCGGATGCTGCCGGCGCTGAGGACCCCGTCGACGACGTCGCAGCGGTGGCGGCCCGGATGGCCGAGGGGGCGTTGCGCGGCGCCCGGGGCAATTCGGGTGTGATCCTGTCGCAGATCCTGCGCGGTTTCGCCGACGTGACCGCCGCGGCGGCCGAGGACCGCGGTGGCGCGGTGTCCGACATCGACGGCCCGCTGCTGGCCGCGGCGTTGCGGCACGCGGTCAGCCTGGTGGTGACCTCGATGGGCGAGGCCGTGGCGGGCACCATCGTGTCGGTGCTGCAGGAGGCGGCCGGCGCCGCCGAGGACGCGGTCGCCGACCGGGCGGTGCTGGCC
>NZ_JBSWXU010000246.1:0-3844 GCF_056160785.1 Mycobacterium sp. ABE4_509
CGGCCGGATCGACCGGGTCGACCACCACGGCCGGCACCCCGACCGGGCGGGCCGCCAGCACCGCGACGGCGCCGGCCTCGATGGCGGCGGCGGCGAAGTCGTGACCGTCGGCACGGGCCCCCGGCAACGCCAGGAAAAGGGCTCCGGGAGCCACTGCGCGGGAGTCGAACTCCACCGTGCCGGTGACGCGGGTACGGGCCGCCTCGGCGGCGCTGATGTCGACGAGTCTGCCGCCGACGATGTCGGCGAGCTCGGTCAGCGTCAGCGCGATCATCGCCCCGCCCCCCAGGTGATCTGGGCCTCCAGGGCCCGGGTCAGTTCGTCGCGGTCGTCGAACGGCCGGGTGGTCGCCCCGATGATCTGGCCGGCTTCGTGCCCCTTGCCGGCGACCAGCACCACGTCACCCGGTCGGGCCCACGCGACGGCGTAGGCGATGGCCTCCCGGCGGTCGCCGATCTCGACCAGCCGTGCCCGCCCCACCGTCGAATCCGCTTCGGCGCCCGCCACGATCGCGGCGCGGATCGCGGCGGGATCCTCGTCGCGCGGGTTGTCGTCGGTGACGACGACGAGGTCGGCCAGCGCGGCGGCGGTCTGCCCCATCGGGGCGCGCTTACCGGGGTCGCGGTTGCCCCCTGCCCCGAACACCACGGCCAGCCTGCCCCGGCAGTGCTCGCGCAGCGTCGCCAGCACCGCCTGCAGTGCGCCGGGCTTGTGCGCATAGTCGACGACGGCGAGGAACCGCTGGCCACGGTCGACCGGCTCCAGCCGACCCGGCACCGTCGCGTCGCGCAGCCCGGGGGCCGCCTGTTCCGGAGACACTCCGACCGCATCGAGCAGCGCCACCGCCAGCACGCAGTTGGCCACGTTGAACGCTCCGGGCAGCCCGATCTGCACGCTGTGGTGCACACCGGCCGGGTCGACGACGACGAATGCCTGGGTGCCCTGCCCGTCGGAGCTGACCTGTTCGGCGTTCCAGTCGGCGGTGCCGGAGGTACCGACCGTGATCGCGCGGTGCGCGCGTGCGGCCATCGCCCGGCCCCATTCGTCGTCGACACACACGATCGACTCGGCCGCGTGGTTGGGCGAGGCCGGATCGAACAGCCGGGCCTTGGCCTCGAAGTACTCCTGCATCGACGGATGGAAGTCGAGATGGTCACGGGAGAGGTTGGTGAATCCGCCGACGGCGAAGGAGACGCCGTCCACCCGGCCCAGGGTGAGCGCGTGGCTGGACACCTCCATGACCGCCGTGTCCACCCCGCGCTCGACCATCACCGCCAGCAGCGCCTGCAGATCCGGTGCCTCGGGGGTGGTCAGCTGCCCGGCCTCGTCGCGTCCGTCGATGCGGATGCCGACGGTGCCGATCAGTCCCGCCACCCGGCCGGCGGACCGCAGGCCGGCCTCCACCAGGTAGCTGGTGGTGGTCTTGCCGGAGGTGCCGGTGACGCCGATGACCCGAAGCCGCTGCGACGGATCGCCGTACACCGCGGCGGCCACCTTCCCCAGCACCGATCGCGGCGCGGCGTGTACCAGCACCGGAACGCCGGGTGCGTCGCCGAGCTCGGCGACTCCGGCCTCGTCGGTGAGCACGGCGACAGCGCCGGCGGCCACCGCGTCGGCGGCGTATCGAGCGCCGTGCGACCGTGCGCCGGGCAACGCCGCGAAGAGGTCACCGGCCCGGGCTTCCTGGCCGCGCAGCGTCACACCGGTGACGCGGACATCCGCGACGGCGGGGCCGGTGGGGGCGGCCGGTGACACCAGCTCGGCGACCGCCTCGAGAGACAGACCGGCGGGATGGGAGGGGCGCAGACTCATGGCGATGACACAGTACCGGCCGGGGTGGGCCGCCTTCCCGGTTCGGACCCGCCGGGCGGCGGCTCAGTCGGCCTGCAGGGTCAGCGGTGCGCCCGGATCCGGCGACAGCGGGACGTTCTCCCGCTGCAGCAACCAGGACGCGATGTTGTGGAACAGCGGTGCCGCCGAACTCCCGGGTGTGCCGTCGGCCGCGCGGTGCGGGGCGTCGAGCATCACCCCGACCACGTAGCGGGGATCGTCCGCCGGGGCCATGCCCGCGAAGGTGATCCAGTAGACGTCGTCGTAGTAGCAGCCGCAGCCCGGGTTGATCTGCTGGGCGGTGCCCGTCTTGCCGGCGATCTGGTATCCATCGACCGCGGCCTGCGGGCCGGTGCCCTGCTGGACTCCGCGCGGGTCACGCTGCACCACCGACCGGAACATGTCGCGCACCGTGCGGGCGGTCTGGGCGGACACCACCTGCACACCCTCCGGGCGGGGCTCCTCGGTGCGGGTGCCGTCCGGTTCGATGGTCGCTTTGACGATCCGCGGTGAGATCCGCACCCCGTCGTTGGCGATGGCCTGGTACATGCCGGTCATCTGCAGCAGGGTCATCGACAGGCCCTGTCCGATCGGCAGGTTGGAGAAGGTGCTGCCGGACCACTGGTCGATCGGGGGAACCAGGCCGGCGCTCTCGCCCGGCAGCCCGACGTCGGTGCGTTGCCCGAGCCCGAACTTGCGCAGCATCTCGGCATAGTGTTCGGGCCCGATGCGCTGCGCGAGCATCAGCGTGCCGACGTTGGAGGACTTACCGAACACGCCGGTGGTGGTGTAGGGCATCACGCCGTGGTTCCAGGCGTCGCGGACGTTGACGCCACCCATGTTGATCGAACCCGGGACCTGCAGTACTTCGTCGGGGGTGGTCAGGCCGCGGTCGATCGCGGTCGCCGCGGTGACGATCTTGTTCACCGAGCCGGGTTCGAACGGCGAGGTGACCGGCAGGTTGCCCAGCTGGCGGTCCTCCTGACGGCTGAGGTCCTGAGCCGGGTTGAAGGTGTTGTCGTTGCTCATCGCGAGCACTTCGCCGGTCTTGGCGTCGAGGACCACCGCCGAGGCGTTCTTGGCACCCGAGGCGTCCTTGGCCAGTTGGACCTGCTGCTGCACGTAGAACTGGATGTCGTCGTCGATGGTCAGCTGCACGGTGGCCCCGTTCACCGCGTTGTGGCGGTTGCGGTAGCTGCCGGGGATGACGACACCGTCGGAGCCGCGGTCGTAGGTGACCGATCCGTCGGTGCCGGCCAGCACCGCGTCCATCGAGTCCTCGAGCCCGAGCAGGCCGTGCCCGTCCCAGTCGATGCCGCCGACGATGTTGGCGGCCAGCACCCCGCCGGGATACTGGCGCAGGTCCTGACGTTCGGAGCCCACCTCGGGGAATTCGGAGGTGATGGCGTCGGCCAGCGCCGGATCGACGGCGCGCGCCAGGTACACGAACGTCTCGTCGCTGCGCAGCTTCTTGAGCAGGGTCGCGCTGTCGGGCTTGTTGTCCAGCCGCAGCGCCACCTCGGCGGCGATGTCGCGCAGCCGGTCGTCCGGATCCGGGGCATCGGTTCCCTCGGACTGCGCCTTGTCGAAGGCTTCCTGGAGTTGGGTGCGGATCCGGACCGGCTGGAAGGTCAGCGCCCTGGCCTCGATCGTGAAGGCCAGCTTGTCGAAGTTGCGGTCGACGATGGAACCGCGCAGCGCGGGGTCGATGTCGGTCACCTTGAGCTGTCCCGCGGCCTCGGCGCGCAGCCCGTCGGCGCGGGGCACCTGCAGCGTGAACAGCTGCGCCGCGGCGATCACCAGGAGCAGGAAGATCACCGCGTTGCCGGTGCGGTGCCGGAACACGAAGGAGGCGCTGCGCAGCCCGCTCTGCGGTTCGGCCTGCCGGGTGCGGCGCGACCGGGCGGAGCGCTCCTGGCTGGGCTCCGTGGTGGACTTGGCCGATTTGGCCGGCGGGGTGCTGCGGCCGCCGCGGCCCGGGGTCCGGCTCATGCCGGGGCGCCCGGTGCGGACG
>NZ_JBSWXU010000247.1:0-3834 GCF_056160785.1 Mycobacterium sp. ABE4_509
ACGCAGGCCGCCGACGACGACGGCGGTGTTGCCGTTGCCGCCGAATCCCACGTCGGCGCTGCCGTTGTCGCCGAGCACGACCGCGGTGTTGTGGCGGCCCAGACCGGCTCCGGCCGAGCTTGCGGCACCGGCGACGACCGCCACGTTGAAATCGCCGTCGGTGGCGCCGTCGAGGGCGCCGCCGGCAGCGGCGCGGCTGTTCTCGCCGGCCACCAGTGTGAGGTTGTAGTTCCCGGCGGCCGCGGCCGCATAGCTGTGCGATCCGGCCAGCGAGGCGATGTTTCCGTCACCGAACCCGGCGGCGACGTAGTTGCCCGCACCGACGGCGCCGGCGATGTTGCGGTCGCCGGAGAAGCCGGCCTGGGCGGTGCTCCCGGAACCGACGATCGACGCGACGTTGAGGTTTCCGCTGCCCGCTTGCGCGGTGTTCCCGTGACCGATCGCGATGGCCACATTGAGGTTGCCGCCCCGCACCACCGCGGTGTTGTCGGTGCCCCACGCCCAGGCGATGTTGTGGTTGCCGCCGCCGCTGAATGTGTCGGTGTAGTAGACGTTGACGTGGGCCGTGTTGCCCGCCCCCGCGAGCCGGGCGATGTTGTGGTGACCGCTGAGCTCCCGGGCCACGCCCGCGGTGTCCACGTCGACGATGTTGACCAGGACGCTGTCGCTGCCGTCGCCCGACGCGGCGTTGCCGTTGCCGTCCACCACCGCCGAGGCCCCATCGGTGACCACGGCCCCGTTGACGGTGGCGGCCGCGCCGACGTCGGTGGTGATGCGGGCCAGATTGGCGTGGCCGCTGACCAGTGCGGTGGCCACACCGGCGTCGGCCTGAGACTCGGCGAAGTTGACCGTGGCGGCGCTGTTGCCCACCGCCACCGCCGTGTTGGCGCCGCCGCTGCTGGTGGCGGTGGCGGTCCCGCCCCCGGTCACCCCGACGATCACCTGGTTGACCTCGGCGTCGGCGGTCGGGCCGGCCGCGACCGCGGAGTTGAAACTGCCGGTGCCGCGTCCGACCGCGGTGCCGGAAGACGCCGTGGCGTCGACGTCGTTGACCAGGGCGCCGCCCCGGAATGCGATCGCCGTGTTGAAACTTCCCGCCGCCGTCGCTGTGGCGGTGTCGCCGTCGGCGCGGGGGTTGTTGACCAGGGCGCCGGCTTGCATGGCGTTGGCGGTGTTGAAGCTGCCGTGGGCGGTTGCGGTGGCCGTGTCGCCCTCGGCGCGGGGGTTGTTGACCAGGGCTCCGCCTTGGACTGCGTTGGCGGTGTTGAAGTTGCCGTGGGCGGTTGCGGTGGCGGTGTCGCCGCTGGCCTCGGGGTTGTTGACCAGGGCTCCGCCTTGGACTGCGCTGGTGGTGTTGAAGTTGCCGTGGGCGGAAGCCGTCGCGGTGTCGCCGTCCGCGCGGGCGTTGTTGACCAGCGCGGCTCCGCCGCCGAATGCCCAGGCCGTGTTGAAGTCGCCCGCCGCGGTCGCCGCCCCGCCGCTGCCCGCCGCGGCCGAATTCACCGCGGCGACGCTGCCGGCGAGTGCGAAGGCGATGTTGAAGTTGCCGGTGGCCCTGCCGCCCGGCGTCGCGGAATTCACGGTGGCCACGCTGTCGCTGCCGATCGCCCACGCACCGTTGAAGAACCCGCCGGCGGCTGACGCCGAGGCGTTCTCGCCCCAGGCGATCGCCCACGAACCCAGTCCGGTGGCGGTGGCACGCGCCGAGCCGACCTCGACCAGCTGGAAACCGCTGAACGACACCGCGATGTTCGGCGCCCACACGTCGGTGGGCAGCGCCGCCGCGACACTGCGCGGGGTCGCCGGCACCGGCGCCGGACTACCGGGCAGTGACTGTTGTGTGCCGGCGCGGTCGCTGCGAGCGAGTGTCGTCGAGGAGTGTTCATCCTGCTCGTCGGCGTCGACCGATTCGTCGGCGTCGACGGAGACGTCATCATCGGCAGCGTCATCGGCAGCGTCGGCGGCCGGATCCGCGCGGACGCTGATGCCGTCGTCCTCGTCGCGGCGCGCCGACCCGGCGTCGTCGACGATGCCGGGACCGTCGTCGGAGAGGGCCGGCTCGTCGGTGGTTTCCGGTGCGTCAGCGATGTCCGGCTCGTCGTCACCGTCCGAATCGTCGGCATCGGTGCTGCCGGACCCGGCAGCGTGGCCATCGTCGTCCCGGTCGGCGCTGCCGCGCCGCTCCGTGCGCGCGGAGCGCGTCTTGCGGTCCGGGGCCGCGGACGAGTCGGAACGGGATGCCGTCGATGAGCCCGACCCCGCAGACGACTCGGCACTGGATGCCGACGACGCCGACGCGTCGGATTCGGACGGTGCCGCCCCGGCCGCCGCTGCGCCACACAGCAGCGCCGCGCCGAGGCCGAGGGCAACGGCGGTTCCGGCGATCACAGCCGCGAGGCGACTGCGCAGGGGTGACCCAGGCTGGTCCACAGCCGTTCCTTCCGGATTGGGGGAGCTGGCGCAAATCCTAGAAGCCAACCGGCGAACACGCCCCCGTTCGGCGTGACCCGGCCGGACCGGGGTGGCCCCACCCGAACACCGGTGCCATCCCCCACGACCTGACCCGTTCGCGCGCAGGCAACCGCTTGCCCGGCGCGGGACGGCTCGGCAACGTCCCCACCAGGGACTTCGGTTACAGAAGCCGGATATGGCGAAAATTAAGAGCTTGTATGGAAATTTGCTATGCCCACACTCCGGTGCGTTTCACGCAGCACTGCTGCTCGGGAGGAGGGCGGCGAGCAGCGCCTTCCCGGATCTCGGCCGCCGTCGTTTTGGCACACCTGGGCTGGCATCTAACTCGCGGAAACCGCCGGCGCCCACCCCGTTTCCTGCCCGGAGTCGCAGCCGCGCAGCGCCCGATCCCGTCACGCAACTGATGCCCAAAGTTATTTGCCATAGGTCTGGCTATTTGGATTGTGGCAACATTATGATCCGTAGGGCCGGACAGTCGGGGACGGCACCGACTTCCGAGCCGGTTGTGGAGAAGGGATGTCGGTCGTGCCCGTCGCAGTGAGCGCATCAGCGAAGTCGCCCGTGCTGGCCGGCGTTGTCGCAGCTACCGGGCTTGCCGCAGCGGCGCTGGGGGCGAGCCTCGGTTTCGCGTCGGAGGCCGGTGCAGCGCCGCGCGACCCCGCGCCGCTCAGCCCCGACCCCGGCTGCGTGCAGGCCGTCGTCGATGCGTGCGACGACGGCCGCCCGGCAGCAGGATCCGGCCCGGTGTCCACGACGACGGACCTCGCCGGTTTGATGGCCGCGCAGGTCACCGGCCGCAGCGGCCCGTTCCTCGGATTGTTCGGCGACGGCCTCGACGCTGCCGCCGACTGTGTCGGCCGCGCCTGCAACGGCGGTAACGGCGGCCTGATCTGGGGCAACGGCGGTAACGGCGCCAACGGCGGCAGCGGAGGAAGCGCGGGCCTGTTCGGCGACGGCGGAGACGGCAGCGACGCTGTCGAACTGGGTCAAAACGGCGGCAACGGCGGCAACGGCGGCTTGTTCTGGGGCCGCGGCGGAAACGGCGGCGACGGCGCCGACGGTGCGGCGGGCTCGGACGCCGTCAACCCGAGCCAACCGAATCTGCGTGAGGCGACACCCGGAAAGGCCGGCCCGGGAACCTTCGGGGTGGGCGATCTGATCGGCGGTGACGGGGAAGCCGGCCACCACGGCGGCACGTACCCCTTCGGCAACTGGAACGTCGACATCCCCATCGGCGGTGCCGGTGGCGGCGGCGGGTGGGCCAACAGCATCGACGGCAACGCGCACGCCGGCGACGGCGGCGACGGCGGCGCCGGCGCATTCGGGGGTCCCGGGGGCAACGGCGGCACAGGCGGCTACGCC
>NZ_JBSWXU010000248.1:0-3787 GCF_056160785.1 Mycobacterium sp. ABE4_509
TGGGTTCGGAGATGTGTAGAAGAGACGGGGTGGAGTCCTCGGCGGCCGGCGCGAACCCGGCGCTGCGCAGCGCCGCGAGCACCTCGGCGATCGACGCCTGCGACACCGCCACCGTCGGTGCGAGCAGCCGCAGCTCCACCGCCTCGGTCGCCGGCGCGGCGACGGCCTGCGCCAGCAGGGCGGCATCCTCACAGCGCACGAACGACGACGCCATGCCCACCCGCAGCTGTCCGTGCCGTCGCGCCACGTCGTCGATCAGGTAGGTCAGCGCCTGCGGGACCGGGGTGCGGGAATGCTTGGCGAACAGCGCATGCAACTCACCAGCGGTCTTGCCGGTGTCCAGCGCACGCCGCACCGAGGCCTCCTCGACCCGGTACACCATCGCCGCGCCGGCCGATTCGACCGTCGCCACCGCGGCCAGCCGCTCGGCCAGCCCGCGTTCCAGCGGGCCGGGCACCACCACCGTGAGGTCGGCCTGAACCAGGAAGTGATCGATGGGGGCCGGCAGCACCTTGTCCATCGCGGCGACGACCGCATCATCGGAGTCGCCGGCCAGCATCCGCCGCATCGGGGTCGACAGCGCGCCGCGCCCCACCGCACCCAGCGCATGCGCCTCGGTGAGCAGGTCGGCGATCGGTTCGGGCTGCAACCGGGCAGCCCACCGCGGCCGGTGCCACACCAGCGCCCGCGAAGCACTGTCGACGTCGACCCCCGCACCGGGCGGCAGGGCGTCGAGGATCTGCAGGAACAACCGGCGGTCCAGTGGGGCTGCGGTGGAGAACAACGCGTCCGACAGCGCCGCGTAGGGCTTGCCGTCCTGCCCGCGCCGGCCGATCAGCGCCGGCCGGCCGGACAGATCCAGCCACGCCGACAGCAGCAGTTGCCACTTGACCGCCGTCGGAGACTCCAGGAACCGGTCGGCGGCCACGGTGGGAGCCCAGTACGGGCCGGCGGCCTCGGGGGGCTCGGGGTCGGGCATTCCCGGGGCGATCAGCCCCGCGCCCGCGGTCACCTCCAGCAGCAACCCGAGCCGGCGCTCGTCGATGCCGGTGATCTTGGCGAGCCGCTTCACATCCCGGACGCCCAGCCCGCCGCTGCGCAGCTCGGGCACCGGCGCCGCGCTGAGAGTCTCCAGCACGATCTCGGCTTCCCGCAGCACATCGATGGCCGCACCGGCGGCCACCGCGTCGACGTCGGCCATCGAGGTCGACGTCACCGTCGGATCCGGTCTGGTGGCGCTGACCGGGCCCGGGACCTCGCCACGCAGGACCTGGCCGACCAGCCGGGGCAGGATCACGGTCTCGGCGTCGAGCCGGCGCAGCAGCCCGGCCGACAACAACCGCTGCACCGGACGGTCGGGCGGGGTGTCCGGTGCGGCGTCGCGGGTGCGTCCCACCGGAGAGCCCTCCACCAACCTGTCCAGCAGGTCCCGGGAGCCGGTGTCGAGCTCCTCGACGGCTCCGGCGATATCGGCCTCGGGCTGGGCTCCCTCCGCGGTGGCCTGACCCGGGTACCACGGCAGACCCGACGCCACCTCGGCGACCACCCGCAGCGAGCCGTCCCCCGAACGGTCACCCCACACCAGCGCCCGCTGCATCAAGTGGTCCACCGCGTCGGTCACGTCGGGGCCGTCCGCGCGCTCGCCGAGCGCACCGGTCAGCGCGGCGAGCGTGACCGCCGTGCTGTCCGCGTGCAGCGTGAGCAGGGCGTCGAGCACCGAGAGATGGAGGAAATCGAGATCGTCGGTGGCCGCCTTGACCGACTGGCGGGCCGCAGCGCGCGCCGCCAGCGCAGCGATGCTGCCCGGCGGCGGCTGGGTCAGGTCGGGCCGCAGCCGCAGCAGCTGCATCAGCCGCGCGTCGTCCAGCTCGGCCAGCCAGGCGCCCAGCGGCACGCCCGGGGTGTTCGCGCTCATCGGTGCTATCTGCTCTTCGTCCAAGGCCTCATCGTGGCGGGTTGCTCTTCGTCCAAGGGCCTCATCGTGGCCGTCTGCTCTTCGTCCAAGGGCCTCATCGTGGCCGTCTGCTCTTCGTCCAAGGGCCTCATCGGTGACCAGCGTAAAGCAGGCTCCCGCCCTCGCCAGCCGGTGATTGGCCTGCCACAATGGCTGCGTGGCTGATGACAAGAAGATTCGATACGTCGACCCGGGTTGGCCGAAGACCGACGGTGACGAGCACGCGGTCAGCGAACTCGCCGCCGACCGGACCGGCGCGCTGTCGCCGTTCGGCGACGTGACGTTCCCACTGCCGGCTGAAGAGCTGCCGTTCATCCAGTCGGTCACCGTCGTCAACAAGTAGCAGTGGCGGACGGCCTCTCACACCTCGACGAGACCGGTGCGGCGCACATGGTCGACGTCACCGCCAAGGACGCCACCAAACGCGTCGCGGTGGCCACCGGGGTGGTGCGGACACGTCCCGACGTCGTCGCCATGATCAGCGCCAACGGGTTGCCCAAAGGTGACGCGCTGGCCACCGCCCGCGTCGCCGGCATCCTGGCCGCCAAGCGCACCAGCGAGCTTGTGCCGCTGTGTCATCCGCTGGCCGTCACCGGCGTCGACGTCGACTTCGGCGTCGGCGCGTCCGAGGACCCCGGTGCCGTCGCCATCACCGCGACGGTGAAGACCACCGACCGGACGGGCGTCGAGATGGAGGCCCTCACAGCGGTCAGCGTGGCCGCGTTGACGATCTACGACATGATCAAGGCCGTCGACCGCGGCGCCGAGATCAGCGACATCCGCGTGGTGCGCAAAGAGGGCGGCAAGACCGGCACATGGGAGAGGTGAGCGGCGCGTGACCCGCTCGGCACTGGTGCTGATCGCCTCGACCCGGGCGTCATCCGGGGTGTACGAGGACAGGTGCGGTCCGGTGATCGTCGAGTGGCTCACCGCCCGCGGGATCAGCACCGCGGCCCCCGTCGTGGTCGCCGACGGTGACCCCGTCGATGCCGCCCTTCGCTCCGCGCTGGACGACGCTCACGACGTGATCATCACCTCAGGAGGGACCGGCATCTCGCCCACCGACTCCACACCCCAGATCACCGCGGCGCTGCTCGACTACCAGGTGCCGGGTCTGGCCGATGCGATCCGCCGGGCCGGGCTTCCGCAGGTGCCCACCTCGGTGCTCTCCCGGGGCGTGTGCGGGGTCGCCGGGCGCACGTTGATCGTCAACCTGCCCGGATCGCTCGGCGGCGTCAGGGACGGACTGGGCGTACTCGCCGACGTCCTCGACCACGCGCTGGATCAACTCCGAGGAAAGGACCACTCCCGGTGAGTGTTGTGCTGCGCGCCGCGCTGACCGAAGACCCCATCGATTCGGCCGAACACGAGGCACTGGTCGGACACGCCTCAGCCGGCGCGGTGGTGGCGTTCGCCGGTGTGGTGCGTGACCACGACGGAGGCCGGACGGTGACGCGGCTGGAGTACTCTGCGCACCCGTCTGCCGGGCAGACACTGGCCGAGGTCGTCGCCGAGGTGGCCGGTGACGCGCCCGGCGTGCGTGCCGTCGCGGTGAGCCATCGGGTCGGCGTCCTGCACATCGGCGAAGCCGCCCTGGTGGCCGCTGTCGCAGCCGATCACCGCGGCGCGGCGTTCGAGACCTGCGCGCGCCTGGTCGACCGCGTCAAGGAACTGCTCCCGGTGTGGAAGCACCAGTTCTTCGCCGACGGCACCGACGAATGGGTCAACTCGGCCTGAAACCGGCCCTCACGACGGCGTAGGCGCCACGCCCGCTCAGGCGGGCGGCAGCACCGGAGCCGGGGCCGGAGCCGGAGCGGGCGCAGGCGCCGGGGC
>NZ_JBSWXU010000249.1:0-3739 GCF_056160785.1 Mycobacterium sp. ABE4_509
CGGCCATCCTGCTCAACCCGGCCAAGGCCCACCCCGCGGCCCTGGCCGCATTCGTCCGGGCGGGCGGACGCATCGTCGAGGCGCTGCCGGCGGCAACCGATCTGGTGATCGACGGCGTGGTCGGCATCTCGGGTTCGGGTCCGCTGCGCCCCGGCGCCGCCGAGGTTTTCGCCGCCGTGGAACGGGCCGCAGTCCCGGTGGTCGCGGTGGATCTGCCCAGCGGCGTGGATGTGGGTACCGGCGCCGCCGACGGCGCGCACGTGACCCCGGCGTTGACCGTCACCTTCGGCGGGCTCAAACCGGTGCACGCGTTCGGTGCCTGCGGCCGCGTCGAGCTGGTGGACATCGGGCTGGACCTGCCCGGCTCCGACATCGTCGGCCTGGACGCCGCCGACGTGGCCGCCCTCTGGCCGGTCCCCGGACGCGCCGACGACAAGTACAGCCAGGGTGTCACCGGTGTGATGGCGGGGTCGTCGACCTACCCGGGCGCGGCGATCCTGTGCACCGGCGCCGCGGTCGCTGCCCACTCGGGAATGGTGCGCTATGCGGGCAGCGCGGCCGCCGAGGTGGTGACGCACTGGCCCGAGGTGATCGCGACCCCCAGCTACGCCACCGCCGGCCGGGTACAGGCCTGGGCTGTCGGCCCGGGGCTCGGAACCGACGAAACAGCCGCTGCCGCCCTGTGTTTCGCTCTGGAGACCGATCTGCCGGTGATCGTAGACGCGGACGGGCTGACGATCCTGGCCGCTCACCCCGAGCTGGTTGCCGGCCGGCGGGCGCCGACGGTGCTGACCCCGCACGCCGGTGAGTTCGCCCGCCTGGCCGGCGCGCCGCCGGGCGAGGACCGGATCGCCGACACCCGCCGGCTGGCCGAACGGTTGGGTGTCACGGTGTTGCTGAAGGGCAACGTCACCGTCATCGCCGACCCGGACAGCGGGCAGGTTCACCTGAATATCGCCGGAAGTTCATGGGCGGCCACCGCCGGGTCCGGCGACGTGCTGACCGGTGTCATCGGGGCTCTGCTGGCAGCCGGTCTACCACCCGGGGAAGCCGCTGCCGCCGCGGCATTCGTCCACGCCCGCGCCGCCCAGGCGGCCGCCCACGATCCCGGTCCGGCCCCCGCGCCGACGTCGGCGTCGCGGATCCTGGGCCATCTGCGCGCGGCATTGGGTTCGATCCTCTAGAAAAGAGGGCATGCCCAACGTTTCGCGCCACTCCTCGCTCACCCCTGCCTACACCGGCCGGATGTCCACCTCGCCGCTGCCGGCCCTGCGGTTGCCCGACGAAGCGCTCGAGCCCGAGACCGCCTATCGGTTCATCCACGACGAGCTGATGCTCGACGGCAGCTCCCGGCTGAACCTGGCGACCTTCGTCACGACGTGGATGGATCCCGAAGCGGGACAGCTGATGTCGGAGACGTTCGACAAGAACATGATCGACAAGGACGAATACCCGGTCACCGCGGCGATCGAACAGCGCTGCGTGTGTATGGTGGCCGACCTGTTCCACGCCGAGGATCTGCGCGACGACGACCCGTCGACCGCAACGGGGGTGTCCACCGTCGGGTCGAGCGAGGCGGTGATGCTGGCCGGGCTGGCGATGAAGTGGCGGTGGCGCCAGAAGCAGGGCGACGGCTGGAAGAACCGCACCCCCAACCTGGTGATGGGCTCCAACGTGCAGGTGGTGTGGGAGAAGTTCTGCCGGTACTTCGACGTGGAGGCGCGCTACCTGCCGATGGAGGAGGGCCGCTACGTGATCACCCCGGAACAGGTCGTCGATGCGGTCGACGAGGACACCATCGGCGTGGTGGCGATCCTGGGCACCACGTTCACCGGTGAGTTGGAGCCCGTTGGTGACATCTGTGCGGCGCTCGACAAACTCGCCCGTGACAAGGGTCTGGACATCCCGGTGCACGTCGACGCCGCCAGCGGCGGGTTCGTCGTCCCGTTCCTGCACCCCGACGTGGTGTGGGACTTCCGGCTGCCCCGGGTGGTGTCGATCAACGTCAGCGGCCACAAGTACGGGCTGACCTACCCGGGCATCGGCTTCGTGGTGTGGCGCAGTGCCGAGCACCTGCCCGAGGAGCTCGTGTTCCGGGTCAACTATCTGGGCGGCGACATGCCCACCTTCACGTTGAACTTCTCCCGGCCCGGCAACCAGGTGGTCGGCCAGTACTACAACTTCCTGCGGCTGGGCCGCGACGGCTACATCCAGGTGATGCGGTGTTTGGCGGAGAACGCGCAGTGGCTGGCCCACGAGCTGGCCATCCTGCCCGGACCTGACAACAACCCGGTGTTCGAGGTGATCTCGGACGGCTCGGCGATCCCGGTGGTGGCGTTCAAGCTGGTGAAGGGTGCAAAATTCACCGTGTTCGACGTCTCGGCGCTGCTGCGCAGCTTCGGCTGGCAGGTGCCGGCCTACACCATGCCCGACAACGCCACCGACGTCGCGGTGTTGCGCGTCGTGGTTCGCGAGGGCTTCTCGGCCAACCTGGCCCGAGCGCTGCGCGACGACCTGGTCAAGGTGCTCGACAAGCTGGACAACGTGGGCATCGGCGGATTCGCCGACGAGGCGCATTTCGCCCACTGAGGTGCTGGTACTCAGCCCGCCGTTTCGAAGAGGTTGAGCTTGTAGGTTCTGACCGGAGGTGCCCACCGCAGCGCCCGGACTCCGTACCGGTAGCGGGCGGGCCAACTCTTGGCGACGGCGGGCTGCGGTGTGGCGAAGGTGCGTGATTCCAGCAACCGCAGTCCGCAGCTCTGGAGCGTCGCAGGGTCTTCACAGCTCCACTTCATCCGGGCCTGCACAGCACGGAACACCGGGTTGCGGTCCTGGCTACCCATCATCACCGTGCCGCCGGTGTCGAAGGCCAGGCCGGTGCCGGGGAAGGCGCCGGCGAGCTGGCGCAGGCCCGCGTGCACCTCTTCGGCGGGGAAGTAGAGCAGGACTGCTTCGCTGAGCAGGAACAGCGGCCCGGGGCGCTCGCTGATCTGCGAATGCCAGTCCGCGTCGAACAGTGAGGCTGCGACCATCGTGTAGCGGTCGGAATCATCGCAGAAGCGGCGCCGCAGCGCGATGGTGTCGGTGACGTCGAGGTCGAACCAGCGCACGCGTCCGTTGTCGAGCCGGTCGAACCGCGTGGACAATCCACACCCCAGGTCGACGACGGTCCCGTCGGGGTGCCTCGCCAGGAAGGACCGGACGTACTCGTCGAAGATGGACGCCCGCAACACCGCTCCAGCCAATGTGGGACCCCGAAACTTGTCGAACTGGTAGTCGATCGCGGTCACCAGTTCGATCGCCTTGCGGTCGCCGAGGATGCTGGTGGGTCGCTGCGCGTCCTGCGCACGGCCGTACAGCGGAATCAGCAGTGTCTCCTGGATCTCGCCCAGAGATATTTGTTCACCCATCTTTCCCAGCGTAGTTAGGCGACCCTAAATCAGGGTGTCTTCGTCGCGGGGTCGGCACCTGCCGACGTGGCGGCGGGTTCTGGGACAATGGAGCCTGGTGAACCATGACCATTAACCCGACCGCGAGCGCCCCGCCGCTTCCGCCCAGCCCTGATCGGCTGTCCGAGCCGCGGGCCGTGGTGGACCTCGACGCCATCGCCGACAACGTCACTGTGCTGCGCGAACACGCCGGTTCAGCGGCGGTGATGGCGGTGGTCAAGGCCGACGGCTACGGGCACGGCGCCACCGAGGTGGCCCGCGCCGCGCTGGCCGCGGGCGCTGCCGAACTC
>NZ_JBSWXU010000250.1:0-3721 GCF_056160785.1 Mycobacterium sp. ABE4_509
CACCCGTCCCGCTCCGGCGTCCGGGCGCGGCCGCAGCGAGCGCACCGCCACCGAACGGCGCCGCGCATCCATCGACACCTCATTGGCCAGGTGCAGCACCTCGGGCGGGTTGCGCCAGCTGGTGCGCAGCTCCAGCGTCGGCGCCGGGGTGCCGTCCGAGAGCGGGAAGTCGGTGGTGAACCGGGGCAGGTTGGTCGCCGAGGCCCCGCGCCACCCGTAGATCGACTGGATCGGATCGCCGACGGCGGTCAACGACAGGTCATCGTCGGCCCCGCCGCCGAACAACGAGGACAGCGCCACCCGCTGGGCGTGACCGGTGTCCTGGTACTCGTCGAGCAGCACCACCCGGTAGCGCTGTCTCAGCTGTTCGCCCACCTGCGGGAACTGCGACGCCAACCGCGCGGCCGAAGCCATCTGCATGCCGAAGTCGATCACGCGCTCTTCGCGCATCCGGCGGTGCAGCTCGTCGATCAGCGGTACGAGCGCGGTGCGTTCGGTCTGGGTGGCCAGCATCTTCAGCAACCACTGGCTGGGGCCGCGGTCGCGTTGGTAGCGCCCGGCGGGCAGCGTGTGCACCAGCCGCTCCAATTCGACATGGGTGTCACGCAGCTGGTCGGTGTCCACCAGATGCTCGGAGAGCTGGCCGGCCAGCTTCAGCACCATCGCGGTCACCGACGCCGGCGTCTTGTCGGTCTCCAACGCCCTGGGGTGTTCGCAGACCACCCGGTAGGCCAACTGCCACAACTCGGTCTCGCCGAGCAGCCTGGTGTCCTGCTCGACGGGAAGAAGCAGTCCGTACTCGCGCAGCAGGGTGCCCGCGAACGCGTGGTAGGTGCCGACGGTGACGGGGTCGGCGGCCGCCCCGGGACCGTCGAGGACGCCGGGGATCACCAGGCCCGCTCCGGCCAGGCGGGCCAGCCGGGCCCGGACCCGGCGCAGCAGCTGGCCGGCGGCCTTGCGGGTGAACGTCAGCCCGAGCACCTCGCCCGGTCTGGCGTAGCCGTTGGCCACCAGCCAGACCACCCGGGCCGCCATGGTCTCGGTCTTGCCCGCCCCGGCGCCGGCGATCACCACCAGCGGACCCGGCGGGGCGGCGATGACGGCCGCCTGCTCGTCGGTCGGCGTGAAAAGGCCCAGCGCCCCGGCGAGTTCAGCGGGGCTGTAGCGCGGGCTGGTCACCGGGCACCTCCGTCGGCGTCGTTGTTCTGGGCGGGGCACATCGGCCGCACCGGGCAGTGCGCACAGCCGTCGTTGACCCGGGCCGCGAACCCGGGCCCCCGGGTCGCCGCGGCGGCCCCGGCGACGACGGCCCGCCACTCGTCGAGCTGCTCACCGGTCAGCGCGTCCTGATCGCGCCGGGTGGCGCTGCCGGTACTGGTCTTGCCCAGGTACACCAGCCGGCCACCGCCGGGCTCGTCACCGTCGGCGATCAACCCCTCGGCGACGGCGAGTTGGTACATCGCCAGCTGGGCGTGACTCTGGGCGTCGTCCTTGCTCACCGGCGACTTGCCGGTCTTGACGTCGACCACCACCAGCCGACCGGCGCCGTCGCGTTCGAGCCGGTCGCACCGGCCGCGCACCCGCACCGCCGGCGCCTCGCCGTCGGCGGCCACCACCTGCCCCTCGACCTCGACCTCGGTGCCGACCTCGGTGAGCTCCCCGCGGGTGTCGGCACGCCAGCTCAGGAAGGTCGACAACATCTCCAGATGACGGGCCAACTCGTTGTCGGAGTACCACTGCGCATCGAAAGGCAACTGATCCCAGACCTCTTCCAGGGTGTTGGCCAGCTGCGCCTCGGTCCTGCCGCCGTCGGAGACCAGCGCGTGCACCAGCGAGCCCAGCACCGAGCGCACATCGGCGCCCCGTGAGCCGCCGTGCCGCTCGAGCAGCCAGCGCAGCGGGCAGTCCGAGAGCGTCTGCAGCGTCGACGGCGACAGCGTCACGACATGGTCGGCACCGTCCCACAAAGGCTCGGCGCTGGACAGCTCCCGCATGCCATACCAGCAGGCCGGGTCGGCACCGGCCACCCCCGCCTGCGCGAGGCGGGCCAACTGCGCTGCGGCGCAGGTTCGTTCCTCGTCGGACACCGCGTCCACCGGCGCACAGGTCACCGCCCTGAGCCGGCCGACCAGCGCCGAGGGGGCCAGCACCCGGGGGGCACGGACCGAAGGGGGCACCTCCACACCGGGCTCGGTGGCCAGCGCGGCGAGCTCGTCGACGAACGGCGACGGCAGCATCGCCGCGTCGCCGTCGTCGCTGTCGACCGCGGTCACCAGCAGTCGGGTGCGCGCCCGGCCCAGCGCCGCCAGCAGCAGTCTGCGCTCTTCGGCCAGCAGTGGCGCGCGACTCGACAACCCGCGCTGCCCGGGCTCGGCGACCCCGTCGACGACGTCGACGAGCTGCTGGGTTCCGAGCACGCCGCCGCGAGGGGCTACGTTGGGCCACAACCCTTCCTGCACACCGGCGATCACCACGAAATCCCACTCCCGGCCCAGTGCCGAATGCGCGCTGAGCACCGCGACCGCATCAGGCGCTGGCCTGTCGTCGGGCCGCACCGGGGGCAGCGTCAGCGCGGTGATGTGATCGATGAGCCCGCGCAGCGAAGCACCCGTGGTCTGGGCGACGTACCGCTCGGCCACGTCGAACATCGCGGTCACCGCATCCAGATCCCGGTCGGCCTGCGCCGCGGCCGGCCCGCCGCGCTCGCTGACCGACAGCCAGCGCCGCTGCAGCCCGGAACGGGTCCAGGCCTGCCACAGCGTGTGGTGCGGGTCGTTGCCCTGATCGGCGCTTCGCCGCGCGGCGTCCAGCACCGTGCGAACCCGGCGCACCGCGCCCGCCAGATCATCGGGTAGCGCCGCGCCATCGTGCCGCAGCACCTCGACCAGTGAATCCCCGAAGCCGGCACCGGCTGCGGGACCGACCCGGCGCAACGCCCGCCGCAACCGGCGCAGCGATACCGGGTCGACGCGGCCGAGCGGTCCGGTCACCAGTTCCAGCGCGGTCTCGGCCGTCAGGCCCTCGGCGGTGGCCTCCAACACGTGCAGCAGCACCTGCGCCGCCGGCTGGTCGGCCAGCGCGGCGCCCGGTTGCGGCAGGTCCACCGGGACACCGGCGGCCCGCAGGGCCCGGCTGAGCGGGGTACCCAGCTGCGGCATCGACCGCACGATCACCGCCATCCGGTCCCAGCCCACCCCGTCGACCAGGTGTGCACGGCGTAGCGCATCGGCGATCAGCGCCGACTCCGCGTGCGGCGAGGCCGCGATCCGCACGGCCAGCGCCCCCGGTTCCCCGGTGCCGGCGAGCCCCCGGATGGAATCGGACCCGGGCAACCGGCGGGCCATCTCACCGACCGCGGCGGCCACCGCTGCCGCGCACCGGTGCGACCGGTTCAGCACGATCTCGGGCCCGTCGCCGCGCAGCAACACCGGGTCGGCCCCGCGGTAGCCGAACACCGTCTGCTGCGGATCTCCGGCGATGACCGCGAGATCGGCGCCGTCGGCCACGGTCTGCACCAACCGCGCCGCCTGCGGGTCCAGATGCTGCGCGTCGTCGACCAACAGCAGCCGGATGCGGCCGCGCTCGGCGGCCAGCAGTTCGGGATCCATCGCCAACGCGTCCAGCGCCGCACCGACGAGTTCGGCGGCGCCCAGCGCCGGGACGGTGGCCTGCGGCGCGGCCATGCCCACCGCCGACCGCAGCAACATGATCTGCTCGTAGG
>NZ_JBSWXU010000251.1:0-3718 GCF_056160785.1 Mycobacterium sp. ABE4_509
CCGCAGCGCCGTCCTCGACGGACTCGACGCGTTGGCCGCCCGGGTGCGCGACCCGCGGGTGGTCACCGGTGTCGTGCTGCCCGGCGCCGACGCCGGCGCGGTGTGGGTGTTCTCCGGGCACGGCTCACACTGGCCGGGGATGGGCCGCGAACTACTCACCCACGAACCGGTGTTCGCCGCCGTGATCGACGACATCGACACCGTGTTCCGCGCCGAACTCGGCTTCTCCGCCCGCGAGGCGCTGACCAGCGGCGATCTGGGGGGAACCGACCAGGTGCAGGCGCTGACCTTCGCGATGCAGGTCGGGCTGGCGGCGGTGCTGCGCGAACAGGGCGCCACACCGGCGGCGATCATCGGTCATTCGGTCGGCGAGGTCGCGGCCTGCGTCGCGGCCGGCGTGTTCGACCTGCGGCACGGCGCGGCGATCGCGTGCTTCCGCGCCCGCGGGTTCCGTTCGGTGGCCGGCGAGGGGGCGATGGCGCTGGTGCGGTTGCCGTTCGACGAAGCCGGCCGCCGGCTGCAGGGCCGCACCGATGTGGTGGCGGCGATCAGCGCCTCACCGCAGTCGACCGTCGTGTCCGGGGCGGCAGCGGCGGTTGACGAACTCATCGACTCATGGGCGGGCGACGGCATCTCGGTACGCTGGGTCAACACCGACGTGGCCTTCCACAGCCCCGCGATGGACGGGCTCACCGGTGAACTCGCCCGACTGGTGGGCGGGCTCGCGATGCCGGGGTCGGCGAAGGTGCCGCTGTACACCACCGCACTGGCCGATCCGCGGTCCAGCGCGCTGCGGGGTCCCGACTACTGGGCGGCGAACCTGCGTGACCGGGTGCGTTTCGCCGAGGCGGTCCAGGCCGCCGCCCAGGACGGTCACCGGCTGTTCCTCGAGGTGTCAGCGCATCCGGTGGTCGCCCACTCGATCGTCGAAACCCTGCTGGACGGCGGGTACGCCGAGCACGCCGTGCTGCCGGTGCTGCGCCGCGACCAGCCGCAGGCCTTGGCGGTCGGCGCCGCGGTGGCCGGGCTGTACTGCCACGGGGCACCTGTCGAACACGGATTCACCCGGTCCGCCCCGTGGGCGGCCGATCTGCCCGGCACCCAGTGGCAACACCGCCGATTCTGGCGGACCCCGACACCGCCACCGGGCACCGCAGCTCTGCACGATGTCGCCGCCAACACCCTGCTCGGCGGTGTAACCGACGTCGCGGCGGCGGTGCCGACGAGGATCTGGCAGACCCGGCTGGACATGGCCAACCGGCCCTACCCGGGTGACCATCCCGTCCAGGACACCGAAATCGTCCCCGCCGCAGTTCTGTTGAACACCTTCATCACCGCAGCGGGTGGGGCGCTCGGTGATGTGCGGTTGCGCACACCGGTGGCGCCCGGGCGCGCCCGCGATGTCCAGGTGGTGCGCCAGGACGGGGCGCTGCGGCTGTCGTCGCGGCTGATCGACGAAGACGGCGACGATGCGCAGGCATGGCTGACCCACAGCAGCGCGGTCGCCGCCGAGGACGCCGACCCGGAGTTCGAGAAGATCGATCAGCGCGCATTCCGCGCCGGCGCCGAACAAATCCCCGCCAGCCATGTGGTCGACACGCTGGCCAGCGTGGGTGTGGCGGCGATGGGCTTCGGCTGGCAGGTGCTCGAGCTGCACCGCCGGGGCGGTGAGATGCTGGCGCGCGTGTCGGCCGAGGCCGACGGATCGGTGCCGGCCACATGGGCGGGTCTGCTCGACGCGGCGACCTCGACTGCCTGCACGGTGTTCGACGGCCCGGCCCGGTTGCTGATGCCGGCGCGGATCGACCACGTCCACGTCCACGGCACGCCGCCGGCGTCGGCGCTGCTGCATGTCCGGCATCGGCACGGCACGACGGTCGATGTGTCGATCGCCGACGAGTCCGGTGCGGTGCTGGCCGCGCTGACGGGGATGACCTTCGAGGAGCTCGAGAGCTCGGTGGGCGGCGACACCTCCCGGATGCTGCACGAGGTGGCCTGGCGGCCGATCGAATACCGGGCGGACGGGCTGCCGAGTGAAGTCGTGCTGGTCGGCGGGACTCCTGACGAACTCGCGGCGGCCCGCGGTGACCTCGCGACCGCCGGGGTGCCGTGCCGCGGCTGCACCGATCCCGCCCGGTTGCCCGGCGGACTTCAGACCGGGGCTGTGGTGCTGGTGCTGCCGAACGCATCCGACAGCCCGCAGGCCGCCGCCGGGCTCGTGCTGGACACCTTGAAACATTTGCACGACAACGGGTCCGGTGCCCGGCTCTGGGCGCTGACCCGCGGCGTTCACGAGGGTGACGACCTCGCCCACGCCGGGCTGTGGGGGCTGGCCCGGGTGGCGGCCGCCGAACATCCGCAGCTGTGGGGCGGGGTGCTCGACGTCGCGTCCGGTCCGCTGCCCGTCGGCGTGCTGGCTTCGCTGGCCGGTCACGGGGTGGTCGTGGTGCGCGACGACGTGGCGTACACCGCGCGGCTGGCTCCGGCCCGGCCCGGGAACGGTGCGCCGATCAGCTGTACCCCGGGCGGCACCTATCTGGTCACCGGCGGCACCGGGGCGCTCGGCCTGCGGATCGCTTCGCGGCTGGCCGATCTCGGTGCCCGGCGGCTGGTGCTGCTGAGCCGGTCGGGCGTGCCGCCCCGCGATTCGTGGGGCCCCGAAGGGCACCGCGACGTGGTGCGTGCGGTGGCCGCGCTGGAGGAGCGCGGGGTCTCGGTGCAGGTCGCCCCGATCGACATCGGGGCGGCCGATGCCGGTGATCGGCTGCGGACGGTGCTGGCCGGCCTGCCCGCGGTGCGCGGGGTGGTGCACGCCGCCGGGGTGGAAGCCGGCGCATTGCTGATGAACACCTCCCACGACGACATCGCGGCCACGATGGGGCCCAAGGCGTCCGGCGCCATGGTGCTGGACGAACTCTTCGCGCCGGGGCAGCTGGACTGGCTGGTGCTCTTCTCGTCCTGCGGCTACCTGGCCGGGTTCCCCGGCCAGGGGGCCTATGCCTGCGCCAACGCGTTCCTCGACGGAATGGCGCGCCACCGCCACCGGCTCGGTGATCACACCGTGTCCGTCGCATGGACGGCGTGGCGTGGCCTGGGCATGGGGTCGGCGTCGGAGTACGTCGCCGCGCAGCTCGAGGGACTCGGGATGGGCACCGTGGACGCCGACGACGCGATGCGGGCCCTGGATACCGCGATGCGCGGCGATGATCCGAATGCCGTTGTGCTGCCGGTTCTTCCCGCGGCGGCAGCAGTGCCGATGCTGGCCGACGTGGCACCCACCGGGGAATGTGACGGCGCGGCGGTGCCCGCTCCGGTGGATCGCGGTGACGCCGACGTCGACGAATGGGTGGCCCAGCAGGTCGCCGAGGCGGTCGCCACCGAACTGGGACTGTCGGAGGACGACGTCGATCCCCGGGTGCCGCTGGTCGAAACCGGTGTCGACTCGATCATGACCGTGTCGCTGCGCCGGGCGCTGGAGAAGCGCACCGGCCTGGCACTGCCGCCGACCCTGCTCTGGGAGCACCCGACCGCGGCCGCGGTGACCGATCGCATCGTCGAACTACTGGCACCGCAGACCGTTTCCCGCGCCGAGCGGCACGAGGCCGAAGCCTCCTGACTAGGGGTCATCGTCGTCGGGGTCTTCGTCTGCTTCGTCGGGTAGTAGGTAGTTCTGGGGGTGGTGGTAGTTGTTGACGCGGGCCTGGCCTGTGTCGAGGGT
>NZ_JBSWXU010000252.1:0-3615 GCF_056160785.1 Mycobacterium sp. ABE4_509
GCCCGGGCCCCGCCGATCGGCGACGGCGCGGTGTCGGCGACCTCGGCCAGTGAGCCGCCGCGGATCCACTCCGACACCACGAGGCCGCCGGTGGCGGTCCGGGCGACGTCGAGCACCCGCGCCACACCGGGCATGTCCACGCGGCCGAGCCGTTGGGTGCGGGTCAGGATCTCCTGCACCTGGTGATCGGGCATCCGGCCGTCGGGGTCGACGAAGGTGAGGGCCACCTGACGGTCCAGCGCGGTGTCGAGCGCCTGCCAGAACTTCAGGTTCGGCGGTCCGCCGTGCGAGACCAGCAGCCGGTAGCGGCCGCCGGCGACGGTGGCGCCGGGGATGAGGTGGACGTCCTCGGCGGCCAAGGCCGTCTCGATGGGTGGTTCGCGCGGTGATTCGAACGCCAGCGGTTCACGGGTCGGGTCGCCGCCGTAGTCGCCCGGTGGGCGGCGGCGGGCCTCGGGTGCGGGCGCCTGTTCGGTGGGTTGGTCGGGGACGACGTCGGGCTGGAAGTCGTCTG
Source organism: Mycobacterium sp. ABE4_509 (assembly GCF_056160785.1). Lineage (NCBI taxonomy): Bacteria > Bacillati > Actinomycetota > Actinomycetes > Mycobacteriales > Mycobacteriaceae > Mycobacterium > Mycobacterium sp. ABE4_509. Next base: position 515 of record NZ_JBSWXU010000252.1, read on the forward strand.
CCGCCGGCCGAGCCGGTGAATCGGACCCTGCCGGCCGAGCCGGTGAATCGGATCCCGCCGGCCGAGCCGGTGAATCGGACCCTGCCGGCGGGGAACCGTTTGCGGGCTTGTCGTTCACCGCGGATCCTCTCCCCCTCCAGTCGTCGGCGACCTCGGCCGAAGATTCGCGCTGCGCCGAGTGGGCTCGGTGATCTCGGTCCGGCGGCGAATTCCTGTGATCAGGGTACGTGAGTGAACGCTGAGGTTGGGCATGGACGGACGGTATGGCCTGCGCGTCGGGTGCGGCCCGGCGCGAACCCAGCCGCCGGCGCAGCAACGCGACGGCGGCCTGCGCCTCGGGGACCCGGGCCGCCAGCAGCACCCCGACGATGACCGGGACCATGACCGCGCACAGCGCGGTGAGCCGCAGCAGCGACCCCGCACCGCCCCAGCGTTCGGTCAGCTCCTCCAGCCCGAGCAGCTGGTCGATCACGTGCGCGAGCAGTCCGGCGGCCAGCGAGGCGGTGATGGTGACCAGGATGGTGCGGACCACATCGAGGCGGATCAACTGGCCGCCGGGGGGATTCAGCCGCCTGCGCAGCAGGTAGTAGCCGACGGTGGCGCCGGCCAGGAATCCGAGCCCGTTGGCCAGGCCCAGGTAGCCGGCCACCAGATCCGGGTCGTCGGTCAGGTGCGGGGCGGCCAGCGACGCGGCGATCTTCACCGTGGTGATGACGATGATCAGCACGATCGGTGTCCACGGCTCCTCGCGGGCGTAGAACACCCGCAGCTGCAGCAGCACCATCGCGTAGGGGATCAGGGTGAACGCCGACAGCGTGATCGCCATGCCGAGGTAGCCGGCGTCGACCGAGCCGAAGTTGCCGTACGCGAACAGCGCGGTGCCGATCGCCGGACCGCCGACGGTCATGATCGCCACGATCGGGATCAACGTCACCATGGTCAGCCGGGTGGCCAGCGACAGGTCGGCGAGCACCGCGGGACCGTCGTCGGCGGCCGCGTTGCGGGACAGCCGCGGCATCACCACCGTGAGCACGGTGACCCCGATGATGCCGAACGGCAGCATCAGCACCAGCCAGGTGTAGTTGTAGATGGCCGGCCCCGATGCGGCTGCGCCACTGGCGATCTGGTTGCCGACGATCAGGCCGACCTGACTGATCAGCACGTACAGCACCATGGCCAGGGCCATCATGCCGAACCGCTTGAGCCGGTCGTCGATGCCCCACAACGGGCGCAGGCCGACCTTCTCCCGCCGGATCGCGATGAACAACACGGCGCTCTGGGCCACCACCCCGAGGGTGGTGCCGATGCCCAGCACGAGCAGCTTGGCGTTGCCCATCTCGACCGGGTCGATCGACAGTTCGCCCGGCACCAGGACGTAGAGCACCAGCGTCAGGATCGCCACGACGTTGTTGACCACCGGGGCCCACGCCGGCGGCCCGAACACGTTGCGGGTGTTCAGGATCGCCATGAACACCGAGGACAACCCGTAGAAGATGATCTGCGGCAGCAGCAGGTAGGCGAAGGCGGTGGTCAGCGGGCGGTTGACCAGCGGGTCGGAGCCCAGCATCAGATCCACCAGCAGCGGGGCGGCCAGTGTCGAGACCAGGGTCACCACCAGCAGCAGGGTGGTCGCCAGGGTGAGCAGCCGGCGGATGAAAGCCGTTCCGCCGTCGGGGTCGTCGCGTTCGGCGCGGGCGAGCACCGGCACGAAGATGGCGGTGAAGGTGGCTTCCAGAACCAGTGCGGCGATCAGGTTGGGCAGCTGGTTGGCCACGGTGAAGGCACTGGACAGCGCCGCACCCAGGATCGCGGCGAGCAGCACGATGCGCAGGAATCCGGTCAGCCGGGACACCAGGGTGGCTACCGCCATGCCCCAGGAGCGCGAGACGACGGCCGAGTCGGACAGTTCGGGTCGGGTGCGCGAGGTGGGCTCACTCACCGGGGCCGCCGCTGGCCGTCGGCGCGCGCCGGGTGGTCGGGTCACCGGTCTGGTCGCGGCCGGCGGGGTCGTCCCAGGCCAGCGCCACCTCGATCGGGTCGGGGCGGGTCGGGTCGGCTTCCAGGTCGGCGGGGTCGGGTTGGCCGCGGAAGCGGTGCCACAGCCGCCTGCCCACCAGCAGGAACAACACCGCACCGCCGGTCAGCGTGATGATGAACAGCACCTTGCCGTAGGCGTTGGAGTGCACCGACAGGCGGACCGGCTGCCCGAGGGGCAGCCCGTCGGCGGTGCGCAACGCGACGTCGACGGCGACGCGCTGGGTGAAGTGCACCTCGATCGGCACCTTCAGCGGCAGAAAGCCCGGCGGCAGCACGATCTCGCCCATGTCGGTCACCGTCATGCCGGGCGGGGCGTCGATGTCGAGGCGCACCCGGATGGGCACCGGCAGGTCGTTGCGCAGCGCCAGCGGCAGCGGACTGCGCTCGGTGGCCAGCGTGTAGGAGCCACTCGGATTGACGATGGTGACGGCGTTGAAGAGGTCTTCGACGGTGCGGCCGACGGTGGTGAGCCGCTGCTGGGCCAGGCCGTTGCGGGCATCGGGGGGCACCGACAGGCTCAGCGCGCGCAGCAGATCCTCACGCAGGGGGGCGGTGTAGCCGTAACCGGTCAGCCCGGTGCGCTCGTCGGTGCTCAGCGCCCCGGTCAGGCCCCACAGCCGGCCGGTCACCGAGGCGATACCGGAGACCACGCCGTCGTCGAAGCGCCCGCGCGGGTTGCCCTGCGGGCCCTCGGGCAGCGGGGTCAGTTCGGGCACCGCGGCGGCATCGGCGATCACCGCGGTCAGCGGGCGCGCCACCGCGAGCCCGGCGCGGATGCTGCTGGCCACCGCGGTCAGGATCGACTGGGCGTCCTGCGGGCTCAGATTCCACATCAGCGGCGGCATCAGAATCTGTTCGCGCGGCACCAGATCGGGGTCGAGGCTGCGCCACAGCACCGAGCCGAGCGCATCCTGGCGGCGGGCCACCGCGGAATCCTGTTTGAGCGGGATGTCCAGGGACGGTTCCAGATAGGTGGGGGTCTCCGGGGTGCGGCCGGCGCCGGCCAGCGCCGCGCCCACCGCGGGGTCGAACAACGCCGCGGCGACACCGGGGGTGTAGCGCAC